>DASSIZ010000032.1 GCA_035691485.1 Terriglobales bacterium | reverse complement strand
GTCACATTCTTGCCGCTAACGTGGGGAGCCGCATGGGGTGCGGTCAGCGTAACGGTTGCTGGTCCGGCCAGTTCGCAGACCTTGCCGCTCAGCGGTTCTGGCGTGGATTTCGGGCTTGCCGTGAATGCGATTCAAGTAGTTCGCGGCGGTTCGGCGAACACCGCGTACACGGTCGCTGCACTCGGAGGCACTTATTCCAACCCGGTTAGCCTTACATGCGGCAATTTACCGAAGGGAGCGACATGCTCCTTCGCACAGAATCCAGCCACCCCCGGCGCCAACGGTTTGACCAGCACGCTCACCATTACCACTGTCAAGGGCACGCAGACAGGGACTTACTGGATCGTTATCGTGGGAGCTTCCTCTACGGGGCAACACAGCGTGAACTCGGCACTCACCGTGACGAAGTGAGCCGATGCTAAAACAAAACGTGCCGCACAATTCGCGGCACGTTTCGTTTTTCGAATAGACCCGCTATTTTTCGCCCAGCGTGCTGGGAGCGCCGACCTCGCGGCGCGCCCCGGCGCGAGTCGCGCGGGCGGCGGCGGGGGTGACGAACTCAGGACCGTACTTCTCCAGCAGCACCGGGACCAGCGCGCCTTCCGCTTCCTTGACAAAGACCATGCGGCCGTCAGGGTTCATGTCGATGCGCACGAAGTCGCCCAACTTCACCTGCCCAGTGGCGACAAGGTTGGCCAAGGGAAAGACCACGAATCGCTCGATGGCGCGTTTCAGGTGACGCGCTCCGTACTTAGGGTCAGTGCCTTCGCGCAGCAGGAACTGCTTCACTTTCGGCGTGCATGAAAAGACAAACTGGTTGTTTCCCGTGGCCTGAAGGATGCGCTGCTGCACCATGCCGAGTTCGATCTCCAGGATCTGCTCCAGGTGCTCGGGACGGAGCGTCTTGAAGACCACGACTTTATCGATGCGGTTCATGAACTCGGGAGAAAACTTGCGACGCGCCGCTTCCACCGCGCTGCGGTCAATCTTCTCGTCGAACTTGCTGTCGATGGCGATGGGCTTCTGCGCAAACCCCATGCCTCCCATCATCAACTCGGTCATTTCGCCGGCGCCGAGGTTGGAGGTCATGAAAATGATGCAGCTGGACAAGTCGACGCGGCGGTTGTCGCCCAGGGTGAGCGTGGCCTTGTCTAAAATCCCGAGCAGCAATTGCCACAGCGCGTCGGAGGCTTTTTCGATTTCGTCGAACAGCAGCAGCGAGAGCTTCAACTTCTCCGTGTGCCACTGATTGAGGGCTTCCTGGGTCAGCAGCGGATGGGTCTCGCGGTGGCCGAGGTATCCCGGAGGCGAGCCGATGAGTTTCGCGATTTCGTGGGAGTGCTGGAACTCGGCGCAGTCGATCTTGATACAGGCGCGCGCGTCGCCGAACAATGACTCGGCCACCGATTCCACGACGCGGGTCTTGCCCGAGCCGGTCGGTCCGAGGAAGAGCAGGTTGCCGACCGGGCGGCCCGGCGGATTCAGGCCGGCAAGGAACATCTGGTAAATCTCGGCGACTTTTTCGACGGCGGCATCCTGGCCGACGATCTTGCGGCGGATGGCGCCTTCAAATTCCTGAGAATCGCCACTGCGGCGGCTCGGATCGAGGGTTGCATTAATGCCGGTTTTCATAATCCCCAGCTTTCACACGGGGCCCGTTTCTCCGCTTTGGCGGAGATGCGACTTAGGCATGAGATGGGAGAAGCAGCATTGGAGTTGTTTATTCCGAAGTCAGCATCTGCGGATTGCCGTGCCCGATGCCGCGTTCCCTCGCCCACAATCGATTAGATGCAGAGAAATCGCTGGTGAAACCAACTTCGAATTCTCTGAAACTGAGAAATGTGCTGCATCTCGCGGGGCCCCGCCAACGTCTAATCGGGAGGTGCGCTGCCGGATTTCCACAGGCCACCTCCCTCCGTAACCGGTCAGTACACAGCTCTGTGGCCGGCGGCTGAAATTCCTGTGCTACATTCCAGCTATTCCAGCACTGGAATTGAAAATTCATGTCGAAAACAGTCGGTCGCATCACGATCGTAGTGGCCAGCCTTGTTCTGCTTACTGCACTTATTGTCACCGCCAGCGGCTGGACACGAAGCAGCGCGACTCACGCGCCAAAAGCTACCCCTGCAACCCCACCGCCGGTTTCATCTGCGCCAGACACCACGCCTGCCCCGCAGGTGGCGCCGCCGGGAACCGTGCTGCACGTGGTTTCCAAGGGCGAGCTTCTGCCTCATGTGATCAGGAAATATTGGGTGTCCAGTTCCTTTATGACGCACGCGGAGATGGAAGCCGCGCTCAGGGAACGCAACACCGGGATCAAGGGCATCTCCTTGAAGCCGGGCGCAACCTTAATCATCCCTGGGATGGAAGGACCGATCACGCAGCAACCGGTGCCGGTGGCGCGCGACTACGAGGTGCGGGCCATTTACCTGACCGGCGTCATGGCCGGCAGCTCGAATGGCCTGAAGCTCATCCAGCGCTGGCGCGAGGCAGGCGGCAATGCTGTCGTCTTCGACGTGAAAGATAGTGACGGGATCGTCAACATCCCATTCGAGCATCCGCTCAACACCGGCGGGCCGCACCCCTACATCCCGAACCTTCCGAAACTGACTCGCTGGCTGCACCAGCAAGGGCTGCACGCGATCGCTCGCATCGCGATTTTCCGAGACGAGAAGCTGGTAGTGAACCACCCCGAATTGGCGGTGCAGTCGCGCGCCCGTCACCAGGCATGGCGTGAAAATGGCAAGCTGGTCTGGACCGACCCGTCAAGACCCGAGGTCCAGCAGTACAACATCGCGCTGGCGCGGCAGGCAGCGCTGGACGGAGTGGACGAAGTGCAGTTTGATTACGTCCGCTTCCCCGCCGAGGGGGAGCAGAAGGACGCCGGGTTTTACTTCGATTCTCATCCTCTGCACCACGCGAGCAAGGGAGCTGACGGCAAAGAGATTCCCGCCCCGCCCACGCAGCGAAGTGAGGTCATCACCGATTTCCTGTCGAAGGCCTATGCCGAGTTGCACCCGATGAAGGTGCTGTTTTCGCTCGACGTGTTCGGAGTCATGGCGTGGCAGCGCTCCATTGACCTGTCGCACACCGGGCAGGACATTCCGCAGATGGCGAAGCAGTGCGACGTGCTCTCGCCCATGATCTACCCGTCCCACTTCTTCGGCATGGACGGTTACAAGGTGCCGGGCGACGCCCCGGAGCACTTCATCTCCGAGTCGATGGAACGGTTCAAGAAGATCACCGCCGATAGCGGCGTCGTGCTGCGTCCGTGGCTGCAGGCGTTCGGCTGGAAGACGCCGAGTTATTCCCCGCAGTACGTGGAAACACAGGTGAAGGTCGCGAAGCAAAATGGCGGCATCGGGTTCCTGTTCTGGAACGCCCGCAACGACTACAGCAAACCGTTCGCGGCCATGCCGCAGATGCGGCGGAATCCGCAGTTCATCCGCGGCGATGAACTGCAAAAGCTGAAAACCGCAACCGGGCAGGAAAAACCCGCGCCGGCGGCGAAAAGTTAGCCACGCGCAGCGCAAGTTCATCCCTCACTTTTCCCTGTGATGCCCGCTTTCTATGCGGTCCGGGCGAAACACCTCGGCTATAATGAGCTGTAACATCGTCCGTGCGCCACGTACTGGAAAGCACAGGTTTCGCGTGTCTACACGGCAGGCGGATGGCGCCCGGCAAACTTCTGCCGGCAGAGCCTACATCAGTTGGGCCATGAAACGGCAGGTGCAGTACGTCCAGTAAGGAGGCCGAAATGGCCATTCAAAAGACCGAGAAGATCTGGCACAACGGAAAATTAATTCCCTGGGATGACGCCAGGATCCACGTGATGTCGCACGTGGTGAACTATGGCTCGTCGGTATTCGAGGGGATCCGCTGCTACGCCCGACCGAACGGTCCCGCAATTTTCCGCGCCCAGGAACACATGCAGAGGCTGCTGGACTCGGCAAAAATTTACCGTATCGAAATTGAATACACGCGCGACGAACTGGTCAACGCGATGCTCGAGCTGGTCGCCGTCAATAATGTCAGCCCGTGCTACATCCGCCCGCTGGTTCTGCGCGGCTACGGCGAAGCGGGCGTGAACCCGTTCAATTCGCCGATCGAGGTATACATCTGCAATTATCCCTGGGGAAAATACCTGGGCCACGCGACCGGCGAGGGGGTTGACGTCTGCGTTTCTTCCTGGACGCGCATTGCCCCCAACACGCTGCCGGCGATGTCGAAAAGCGGCGCCAACTACATGAACTCGCAGCTGATCAAGATGGAAGCCATCCTGAACGGCTACGTCGAAGGCATTGCGCTGGATACACACGGCTATGTCAGTGAAGGCTCGGGCGAGAATTTGTTCCTGGTCCGCCAGGGCAATCTGTACACCGCGCCATTGGGGAACTCGGTGCTGCCGGGAATCACGCGCGACTCGGTGATGCGCATCGCGAAGGACCTGAAAGTTACGGTCATCGAGCAGCCCATCCCGCGCGAGATGCTATACATCGCCGACGAGGTGTTCTTCTCCGGAACCGCGGCCGAAATCACGGCCGTCCGCTCGGTGGACAAGATTACCGTCGGCAAGGGCATTTCCGGTCCGGTGACGAATGCCATCCAGAAGGAATTCTACGGGATCATCCATGGCACCGAACCCGATCGCTATCACTGGATGACGCCGGTGCCGGTGAAGAACAAGGCACAGCAGCCGGTTACGGTGTAGTCTGAAATTCACAATAAAGCAGTAAAGAGCCGGGGCAGTTGCTCCGGCTTTTTCATTGCTGCGGGCATCGATGGCAGGCCCTCAAAACCATAATGGGCTCTGTACGTTTCGTGTACCTTACGGCCCGTGGATGGCCCCTTGTGTCTTGAGCACGGTGCCTTTCCGTGATACGTTCTGGCCGCAACAGCTAATTCCGGACATAGTCATGCAAATTGATGATCTGCTGCGCATCGCCATGGACCGCAAGGCGTCGGACTTGCTCCTGAAAGTGGGCAACTACCCGCACGTACGGGTGGACGGCGAACTGGTTGCGCTGGCCGAACAGCCGCGTGTTTCCGCCGAAGACATGCTGGGAATGGCTTTCAGCATGATGTCCAACCGGCAGAAGCAGAAGTTCAAGGAGAATGCCGAGCTGGACATGGCCTACGGCGTGGCCGGTCTGGGACGCTTCCGCGTCAACGTCTTCCAGCAGCGCGGCAATGTCGGCCTGGTGCTGCGCGTTATCCCGACCAAGATCCGCCCGCTGGACGAGCTCTACATGCCGAAGATCGTGGAGCAGATCTGCGACATGCCGCGGGGACTGGTCCTGGTCACCGGCGTCACCGGCTCCGGTAAATCAACCACGCTGGCGGCAATGATCGACAAGATCAATTCCGCGCGGCCGGAACACATCATCACCATCGAAGATCCTATCGAATTTCTGCACCGCGACAAGAAAGGCTTCGTCAACCAGCGCGAAGTCGAGGTGGATACGCCCTCGTTCTCGTCGGCGTTGCGCGCCAGCCTGCGCCAGGACCCGGACGTCATCCTGGTGGGCGAAATGCGCGACCTGGAAACCATCGCGACCGCGCTGCACGCGGCCGAAACCGGCCACATGGTGTTCTCCACGCTGCACACGCTGGACGCGGTGGAGACCATCAACCGCATCATTTCGGTATTTCCTCCGCCGGAGCAGAAGCAGATCCGACTGCAGCTGGCGGCCACCCTGCGCGCTGTGATCAGCCAGCGCCTGGTGCGGCGCAGCGATACCGCCGGGCGCGTACCTGCGGTCGAAGTCCTGATCTCGACGGCTTATGTCCGCGAGTGCATCGTGGTGCCGGAAAAAACCCGCGCTATCAAGGAGGCGCTGGCGCAGGGCACGTCGCAATACGGCATGCAGACCTTCGACCAGTCCCTCTATGACCTGTTCACGCACGGCCTGATCGCCTACGATACGGCGCTGGAAAACGCTTCCAACCCGGACGACTTCAAGCTGCGCGTGCAGGGCATCAGCGGCACCGCCGAATCCACTCGCGACGAGATGTCGCAGGCGGGCCGCGCGGTATTCGGAAGATAGTTCCCGGTGTTGCGAACTGCGCCCGCGATCCTTGATCGCGGGCGTGTTCATTTGAGCTGACTTCTAACCGAAGTTTTCTTTCAAAGACTATTTGCGTTTCATCAGAGTTCAGCGCGAACCGGCCTCAGGCCGCGGCTGAGTTCACCTCTTGCATCAAGCGGCGCACCAAGTCGCCGGCAGGCATGGACCGCGCTCGTGCCACGCCCTGTCCCGCCCAAAGCGAGAGATACCCGGCCTCGCCCGCCTTTGCCGCCGCGGTGCGCATGGCTCGCGTCAATGCGTTCTGGAGTGGGTAGGGCAGGATCGCATCCTCTCGCTCTTTCGTTTTTTCGATCCAGGCGTTCACCAGGCCGCGCGCCGGCCGTCCAGAAAAGGCGCGCGTGATAACGGTCGTGTCCTGCCCGGCGGCAAGAATCGCCCGCTTGTAGGGTTCCGAAGCGCCTGACTCCGGGCAGGCAAGAAAAGCCGTCCCCATAGCTACCGCCGAAGCGCCGGCGCGCAGGGCAGCGGCAATGTCGCGGCCGTCCATCAGGCCGCCGGAAGCGATCACCGGCACGGGAACGGCGCGGGCAATCGCGTGCACCAGGTCCAGCGTGGGAACCATTGAACTCTCGAAAGGACCGGCAAAGGTACCGCGGTGTGCGCCGGCTTCCGCACCTTGCGCCACGATTGCATCTACGCCCGCCTCGGCCAGCAACCGAGCCTCCTCGACGACGGTGGCGGTGCCGATGATCGCAATCCCAGCCACCCTCGCCCGCTTTAGATCACTCTTGTCCGGAATGCCGAAGGTGAAGCTGAATACGGCCGGCCGGGATTCGAGTACGGCTTCGAATTGCTTCGGGAACGGATTTGCAGGCGCCGGCGGAAGAGCAGGCGCCGGAATGCCGAGCAAGTGGTGTATCTCGCCCAGCAACTCGAGCATGGGCTCCGGATCGACTTCCTTCTTATCTTGGAACCCGCCGGCAAACAGGTTTACCGCGAACGGGCGCTGCGTCAGGGCGCGCGTTTTCCGGATCTCCTCCCTGATCTGCTCTGGAGTGCAGTAGGCGCCGCCGAGCGAGCCCATGCCGCCCGCATTCGATACCGCCGCCACCAATTCGGGAGTGCTTGGACCGCCCGCCATGGGCGCCTGGATGATAGGTAGCTCGATTCCGAGTTTCGTCAGAAGTGCGTTGTTCGACATGAATGGTTCTCCTGGCCGGCGGAGAATAAAAAGGAATGATCCCACCGGCAAGGCTTTAGATTTCCGCTCGGCCGGATGGGGAGCAAACATTCGACGGTGACAAAGAACGTGGCCGGCAGCGGCGATTCGCGCTAACGTAGGCCGTCATGGCATTCGGCCGCGGAAAGAAACTCGATACCGAAGCGCAGTTGTACGAGTACGCCGTGGGCGCGCTGGCGCGACGGATGCGTTCGGTAGCCGAGCTGAAACGCCTGCTGCGGCGGCGTGTCGAACCGGGTGAACTGGGGGACACCCTGGTCGAGTTGATCATCGCCAAGCTGAAAGAGCAGCGTTACCTCAACGACGCGCAGTACGCCTCCACCTACTCCAGCCTGCGCCGCGAAAACGACAAGTTCGGCCGGCGCCGGGTGATTACCGACCTGAAATCGCGCGGCGTGCATTCCGACGTGATCGACAAGGCAATTGCCGGTACGTATGAAAACGTCAACGAGGAGAAGCTGGCACGCGAATACCTGCGCCGCAAGCGCCTGCCCAAGCCCTCCGACCAGAAGCAGGCCGCGCGCATCTTTCGCTCGCTGGTGCGCGCCGGGTTCGGCACGCGGACGATCATCGCCATCCTGAAAAAGTGGGATGTGGACGACGAGGTGTTGACCGCCCTGGAAACGGAGGAGTCATGACTGCCATTGCGGTGAATGCATTCATCGGAAAACCGGCCAGGCCCCAGGAAGCAGAGTTGAGCGCGGCGCTGGGCTCGGGAAAAGAATTATGGGACCGGTTGGTAAGCGATCTGACGGCGGAGCATGGGCTGGTGCAGGAATGGAATTCGTCGTCGAAGAAACTCGGCTGGTCCCTGCGGCTGAAACGAGGAGACCGCAACATCGTTTACCTGTCGCCGCTGCACGGATGCTTCCGCGCCTCATTCGCGCTGGGCGACGGTGCGGTAAAAGCGGCGCTGCAGAGCGCTCTTCCTAAACCAACCATCAAGTTGATCAAGGAAGCCAAGCGCTACGCCGAAGGAAACGCGGTGCGGATCGACGTGAAAGCCTCCAACGACGTTGCAGTGGTGAAAAAGCTCACGGCCATCAAGCTGGCGCATTGATTACTGCTCCATGGTTCCTTTTACCACCGAGCCAGCGAGTCCACCGAGATCATGGCGGATTTTAAATCTGCAATTCCGCAGTTCCGCAATTCGGCAATTGCAGGCGTATCTCGGTGTTCCTCCGCGGTCTCGGTGTCTCGGCAGTGAAGACTGTTAAAATGGACATCCCAGATGCTCTCCGGCAACGAAATCCGGCGCAAGTTCCTGGACTACTTCGTCCAGCGCGGTCATAAGGAAGTCCATTCCTCGTCGCTCGTGCCCGTGAACGATCCCACCTTGCTGTTCACCAATGCAGGCATGAACCAGTTCAAGGACGTTTTTCTCGGACTGGAAAAGCGCGACTACCAGCGCGCCGCTACGTCGCAGAAATGCGTGCGCGCCGGCGGCAAGCACAACGATCTGGAAAATGTCGGCTTCACCAACCGCCACCACACGTTTTTCGAGATGCTGGGGAATTTCTCTTTCGGCGATTACTTCAAGCGCGAGGCCGTCGCCTACGCCTGGGAACTGATCACCTCGCCGCAATGGTTCGGCATCCCCAAAGACAAGCTCTACGCCACCATCTTCAAGGGCGAAGGCGCGGTTGCGCGCGACGAAGAGGCGTACAACTTCTGGCTCGAGCAGGGCGTGCCGAAGGAGCGCATCTACGAGTTCGGCCTGAAAGACAACTTCTGGCAGATGGGCGATACCGGACCCTGCGGCCCGTGCAGCGAAATTCACTACGACATGGGCCCGGCGGCGAGCGACCAGGGACATAAAAATTGCGAATTCGGCTGCGACTGCGGGCGCTACGTCGAGATCTGGAACCTGGTGTTCATGCAGTTCGATCGCGACCCGGCGGGCGTGCTCAATCCCCTGCCTAAGCCGTCGATTGACACCGGCATGGGCCTGGAGCGGTTGACGGCGGTGCTGCAGGGCGTGCTGTCGAACTACGACACGGATTTATTCAAGCCGCTGCTCAAGCGCGCGGCGGAGTTGTGCGGCGTGGATGCTGACAAAGAGTTGAAGGCCGAGGCGGGCGGACGCAATGCAGCTTCGCTACGCGTCATTGCCGACCACGCCCGCGCCACCATTTTCCTGATCAGCGACGGCGTTCTGCCTGCCAATGACGGGCGCGGCTACGTGCTCCGTAAAATCCTGCGCCGCGCCATCCGGCATGGACGCCTGCTCGGGCAAAACAAGCCGTTTCTTTTTCAAATGGTCCATGCCGTGTGCAGCGAGATGTGCGGTGCCTATCCCGAACTGAAGGACAATGTCGCCAGGATCGTGCAGGTGGTCGAAGGCGAAGAGACGCGCTTCGCGCACGTCATGGATATCGGCCTCAAGCGCCTGGAGGACGACTTGGCACCGCTGGTCACAGCCAAGCGGGCCAATCCGGAATCGCGCGCCATGTATTCCGGCGAGAAAGCATTCAAGCTCTACGACACGTTCGGCCTGCCGCTCGATTTCATTGTTGATGCTTGCCGCGACGTCGGCATTCAATTCGATCAGGACGGCTTCGACCGCGCCATGGCCGAGCAGCGCACGCGCGCTCAAGCATCGTGGAAAGGAGCGGCGAAGCAGACGGCGAACCCGGTTTACCAGCAGCTTCCGCACAGTGTCTTTGAAGGCTATCGGCAAACTGAATCGAGCGGCTGCGAGGTGCTGGCGCTCATCCGACACGGGCAAGGCGTGCAGGAGTTGAAGAAGGGCGAGCAGGGCGAGGTCATCCTCGACCACACGCCGTTTTACGCCGAATCGGGCGGACAGGTCGCCGATCGCGGCTGGCTGTACTCGTCCGGCCGCACCATGGTGGTCGCCGAAATCGAGGGCTGTTATTACCCGGTGCAGGGCGTCAGGGCGCACCAGGTGGTCGCCCGCGAGGACTTGCACGTTGGCGATCGGGTGGATGCCGTAGTCGACACCGAAAAGCGCTGGGCCACCATGCGTCACCACACCGCCACGCACTTGCTGCACGCCGGTCTGCGCCAGGTACTGGGCACGCACGTCAAGCAGGCCGGGTCGCTGGTGTCGCCGGGGCGGCTGCGCTTCGACTTCTCGCACTTTGCCGGGGTTGAGGACGAGGAGTTGCAGGACATCGAGGACATCGTCAACAAGGAAGTCCTGCGCAACCGGAAGGTCGAAGTCATCGAGGACGTTCCCATTGACGTCGCCATCCACGAGTACAAGGCGATGGCGCTGTTCGGCGAGAAATACGGCGACAAAGTGCGGGTGATTAAGATCGGCGACTTCTCCACCGAGCTATGCGGCGGCACCCACACCATGGCAACGGGCGAGATTGGGCTGATCAAGGTCCTCGACGAGGGCAGTGTCTCTGCCGGCGTGCGGCGCGTGGAAGCGGTGGCGGGCGAAAGCTCGCTGCGGCACTTCCGCGCCGATCACCAACTGGAGCACGTTGCGCGCACGCTGGTGCGGTCTGCCGAACCGGAAGGTTCCCTGGCCACCGCCCTGCGGCACGAAATCACCAGCCGCGAAGAAGAGATCAAGAAACTGCGCAAAGAACTGGAGCAGGCGAGGATGAAGTCGGCTTCCGCGACTACCTCCTCGATCGACGACAAGGTCCGCGTGGTCAGTGGCGTGAAAGTCCTGGCGCACCGGGTGGATAACCTGGAGCGGGCGCAGCTTCGCACCCTGGTGGATAATCTCCGCCAGAAGCTTGGCTCCGGCATCGTCGTCGTCGGCTCCGCGTCCGACGGCACGGTGGCGCTGGTCGCCGGCGTAACCAAGGACCTGACCGCGCGCGTGCAGGCGGGCAAAGTCATCGGGCCGGTGGCGGAACGCGTCGGTGGCAAGGGCGGAGGCCGTCCCGACCTGGCCGAAGCTGGCGGCAAAGACCCCGCGGCACTGGATGAGGCGCTCAGTAGCGTCTATGGCGTGGTGGAATCCCTTCTTAAATAGCCCCCGCTAGCCGCGTTGGGCGTAGTTAAACGCCTGAGAATCCAGACCTGTTCCGATCTGGGAGTCCGTTCCCGCTTACTGGTCCATTCCCTTCCGTAACAATGCCCATGCGCCGCCGGCCGGAATACCGGTAAATAGCCGGTTTTCGCGGCAAATCCACCCTGTTCACCCCCCTGATTCCCTGGCCGCTATGAAATGGAATGCGGGGGTGGGGCGTGTCATAATCGCGCCACTCTGGATGATTTGTCTCCGCCGGGCGAAGGGTCGCCGAGCACCGAGGTGTGCCGGGCGGCCGTGGTAGGTGTGGCGCGGGGGAATTCAAGGGCGCGTAACGCCGCAACTCCGCGCGGAAGGACAATATGCCTGGACACCTGCACCAGCCCGTACAGCGGCGCCTGAGAGTGCTGCTGGCCATCTTGGCAATGAGCCTTTCGGTTCTGCCTTCCTATTCCTCGCCAGTTTCTGAGCAGGCTGGGGCGAAAGCTCCGGATACCAAGATCGGCGGGATCATTGCCGTCGAGGAAAATGGCCGCAGAGTGTACGTGAACGATACTTCGCCGCGCCCGGTCCCGGCCCCGCGGGTTGATGCCGCCCCCGTCCGCCGCAGTGTCCTGGTGTACTGGAGCAACACCGAGCATAGGTGGAAGCCGGTGCCGGCCCCGACTCGCGCCGCCATGCGGGCGGCGCGCAACGCCGCCGACGAAGTCCGGGGATATGTCGCTGCGCAGCCGCGCACTGCCGATACTTCGGCCGCCGCTGCGAACCCGAACTACGCCTCGCTGGCCCGGGGCTACCGCGTCAGCGCCGCCGACATTGATGCTGCCATCGAGCAGGCCGCCTCCAAGCACGGCGTAGATGCCAACCTGGTGCGGGCCCTGATCAAGGTGGAATCGAATTTCAACCCCAACGCCGTATCCAACAAGGGCGCGATGGGGCTGATGCAACTGATGCCGCGCACCGCCAACGGCTTGAGCGTCAGCAATCCTTTCGATCCGCAGCAGAATGTGGATGCCGGAGTTCGCCACCTCAAGCAACTGCTGAATGCCAATGGCGGCGATGTCCGGTTGTCTTTGGCTGCATACAACGCCGGCCAGGGCGCGGTAAGACGGAGCCGTGGCGTTCCGCACTATGCGGAGACCCAGAATTACGTGAAGCGCATTACCGACCTCTACTGGAACCGGGATGGAAGGACATTCATTACGCCACGGGCGCCCGTCCATACCTATCGCAGCGAGGACGGTGTGGTGCACATGTCGAACACGGAGTAGCCAGGAGTTGAGTCAGATGTGGCTGGGAAGCGCAGTCGGCAACCAGCCACCGGGATGGCCCAGAGTTTGACCAGGGGAAGCACAGCTCGTGTCACCGGCATTCTCGCGCTGATCGCCATCTGCGCCGTCATGGCCGTGCCTGCAAGCGCCAACCGTACGGTCGCGCAAAAAAAGCAGGCGGCGCGTACGCAGTTCGAAAACGCGGAGCGCATGCGCGAGGCCCTGAATGGCCGCGCCGCGTCGGAGCGCACTCGCCGCGACTACAACCGCGTCATTGATGCCTACCGCGCGGTTTACTACACCGCTCCCGGATCGACCAAGGCCGACTCCAGCGTGCTCGCCGTCGCCGAATTGCTGGCCGAAGCGGGCCGCCTGTTCGGTGATGAAAAGTCGCTGCGTGCCGCCATCGGTCAGTACGAATTCCTGCGCCGCGAATACCCCGGCAGCCGCTTCCGGGTTCAGGCCCTGTTTACCATGGCGCAGATCTGCAATGACGACCTCAACGACGCCGCGCAGGCGCGCTCGACATTTGAAGAATTCCTGCAGCGCTACCCGAACAGCGAACTGGCCGGCGACGCCCGCTCCGCCATCAAGGAAATCGACGAGAAAGCAAAACAAGCCGAGAAACCGCGATCCAAGCCGCATTCCGAAGCCGGCAAAACGGACTCCGCCGAGTCGTCACTCTCCCCCAGGCGCCGGGTCCTGGTCACCGGCATTCGGCACTGGTCCACCCCCGACTACACTCGCGTCGCGATTGATCTGGATGACGCGGTGGACTACCAATTCGGCCGCATCGACCACCCGGACCGCGTCTTCTTCGACCTGCATAACACGCATCTATCTTCCACGCTGCGAGGTAAGTCTTTCGACGTCGAGGACGGATTCCTGCACAAGGTACGCGTGGCCCAGTACCAACTGGGCGAAACCCGCGTCGTGTTGGAACTGGATGACGTTGCCAACTACACGGCCTTCCTGCTGCCGAATCCCTATCGGCTGATCATCGACATTCACGGCAATCATCCGCAGAAGATGGCGAAAGCGGATACGACCGCGCCGGCAGCGCGGGAACCGCAGAAGACGGCGAAGCTCACTTCGGAAGCTGCCGCGAAAACAGCCGCCGAAATCTCGCGCAAGGAATATCCTTCCGACAAGAAACGCGAGACGGGGAGCGCCGCTCCTGCTCCCAGGACGAAAGCGGATACAAACTTCGACGAGTTATCGGAAAAGGTCGCGAAGCTGAACCTGCCCGAGCCGGCGCCGAGCCGCAAGATCAGCGACACTGAAGCCAAGCTGCCGGCAGCAAGTGAAACCGTCTCCAGCAAACGCGGGAAGAATGTGGCCGCGAAGAAAGCCGCCGAGGCTCCCGCCGGCCATGAAGCTCAACCGACCGCCCACGGCGAACGCTCGCTGATCCGCGCCCTGGGACTCAAGATCGGCCGAATCGTGGTTGACGCTGGGCACGGCGGCCACGATACCGGAACCATCGGCCCCAACGGCCTCCTGGAAAAAGACCTGGTGCTCGATGTCGCGCTGCGCCTCGGCAAACTGCTGGAATCCCGCATCGGCGCCGAGGTGGTTTACACCCGCGATGATGACACCTTCATCCCGCTGGAGACGCGGACCGCGATCGCCAACCAGAACGAGGCGGACTTGTTCATCTCCATCCACGCCAACTCCAGCAGAGATCCGGCGGCCCGCGGCATTGAAACTTACTACCTGAACTTCACCACCTCCGCCGACGCGCTGGAAGTGGCGGCGCGCGAGAACGCCGTCTCCGATAAATCGATCCACGAACTGCAGGACCTGGTAAAAAAGATCGCGCTGAAAGACAAGATCGAGGAATCGCGCGAGTTCGCCGTCGATGTGCAGCAGTCCATGTACAACAGCCTGGCAACGCACGGGATGCGCAATCGCGGGGTGAAAAAAGCGCCGTTCATCGTGCTCATTGGCGCCAATATGCCGTCGATTCTGGCTGAGATTTCCTTCGTCAGCAATCCCGCCGACGCCAAACGCCTGAAGACCCCCGAATATCGCCAGAAAATTGCGGAATCACTGTTCCGCGGAACCGCCAAGTACGTCAGCGGACTCAGCGGTCTGAAGGTCGCCTCCAAAGGGCACAAGCCTGAGGGCATGCCGGTCTCCTCCGCTAGTCCTAGTCGGACCCTGCCCGCATCCTCTAACAACGAATAACCGTTAGGCGGACCGTTCCCACAATCCCAATTTACCGCCAGCAACTCACGACGTGGACCCGGCTGGAATCTTTCCTTCCCGCTCTGTAGTCTAAGTAGTGTCCGGCCCCATTCTCGTGTCTATGAAACGCATTTTTTCAATCCTGGTTTTGGTGTGCGGCGCAGCCTTGGCCGCGACGGCGGCAAATCCAAAGAACCAGGCGGATGCCCTACCCGAAGCCTTTGCCGGATGGCAGAGGACCGCGGACCATTTCAGTGCCAATCCCGCCGACGCCGAACGAGTCAACCCGGACCTGCTGAAGGAGTACGGCTTCAGCGGCTTTGAAGACGCCACTTACGCCAAGGCAGACCGCAAGATCGAAGTCAAGGCGATCCGTTTTCGCGATGCCAGCGGCGCTTTTGGCGCATTCACCTTTTACAAGACCCCAGAAATGCAGACGGAGAAAATCGGCGACCAGGCCGCGTCGGCGAATGAGCGCGTGCTGTTCTACCGCGGCAGTGTCCTGGTGCAGTGCGTGTTTGACCGTGTCACGCCGATGTCCGCGGCTGAACTCCGCGAACTCGCATCCGACATTCCTTTACCGGCGCCCGGCGCACGCAATCTTCCCTCGCTCCCGCTGTACCTGCCGAAACCGGGTTATATCGCGAATACCGCCAAGTACGTCGTTGGTCCCTTCGGACTAGAGAGCATTCGCGCACCCATCCCCGCGAACCAGGTGGAATTCGACCGCGGCGCGGAACTGGCCCTGGGCCAGTACAACTCCGGTCAAGGCACTGCCACGCTGACGTTAATCTCCTATCCCACTCCACAGATCGCCGGCGAGCGCCTGCGTGCCATTGAGGCGGCTCATCCGCCGGCGCAGGAGGGTTCGACCGCTCCTTTGTTCCTCACTAAGCGCAGCGGTCCCTTGGTTGCGATCGTTACCGGCGCCATTTCGCAACGTGAAGCCAAGTCCCTGCTAGCCTCGGTTAACTACGACGCCGAAGTCACTTGGAACCAGCGCACCGGGCTCTCGCCGCGCGATAACGTCGGTGGGTTGCTGGTAGGTGTGATCTTGTTGACAGCGATCATTCTCGCTCTGGCTCTGGTAGCCGGCGTGGCTTTTGGAGGTATTCGCATCATCGCTAAGCGGCTTTTCCCCGATCGCGTTTTTGATCGCTCCCAGGACGTGGAAATCATCGAACTGAAGCTGCTGCGTTAGGTTCCGAGCCTCGCCTGAGGGAGATAAGGTACTGATTTGAAATGAGTTGCCATATTCGTTCGGGCAAAACTGTCATTTTCCACTTCGGTGATGGCAATTTTCGCACCTTACTTAAGTTGTTGAAAACACAGGGATTTAATTTGGAAAAAATCCTTGACACCCCCTCTAGCCATACATAAGATTTCGCCAGAAAAAGTTTCTGACGGTGCTAACCCTCCGTAAGGAACTATTCTCCCTTGAAGAAAAGGCCGCCCGAGTTGCCGGGTGGCCTTTTCGTTTTGAAAAAACTTCTTGGCTCTTAGCGTAGCTAGATTCTAGCGAGCGGCCGCAGTTGCACGCTTCACTGAATTTGATTGCGAGCTTCAACGATCCAGGAGAAGAGCAGGAATGTAGAGGCTGGGAAAAACCGGCAGCGAAACTGCCGCAGTCAAAAGCAGAGAGCTAAGAGCTTTTTCTGGAGCCGACGATCGGACTTGAACCGATGACCTGTCGATTACGAATCGACTGCTCTACCAACTGAGCTACGTCGGCCCGACTCAGATTCTATCGGTCGCGACGGCAGGCGTAAAGAGCACAATCCTGCTTCCGTGGTGAGCCAACACGTCAACGGCGATGTTCAGCGCGGCCGCGACAACGGCCAACCGGTGGGCCATGCTCCCTATTGACCTGCTGACGTGCGGTGCTATTGACCTTCGGTGTATTTGGTCTCGGCAGTTATTAACATGTGAGGAAAACTTTCCCCTTGCGTTCGCCCCACCGCATTTTCATAATGTGTTTCCAAGCAAGGTGTTGGCGCTAGGAACCCAGTGCACCGATATCGTCGAGCGGACGTAATTCGCATCCTGCGCATCACCGCGCGCCAGCTGGCGCAGTGGCAAAAAGCCGGACTGGTAGCCGTCGCGGACAGCTATTCTTTTTTTGATCTCCTGCAAATGAAAAAAATTCGCGATCTGCGCGCCAAGCGCGTGCGCTCCGCGGTCATCCGTGAGTCGTTGCAGGCGATGCTGAAGCAGGTAGCCGGCATGGAGAACCCGCTCCTTGAAGCCGGGACATTTTCCACCGGCACCCGGGTCGCATTTCGGCACGAAGGTCACGCACTGGAGCCGACCAGCGGCCAGTTTGTGATGGATTTCAGCCCCAGCGATCGCGTGGTGCCCGCCAATGTCAAGAGCATACACACCGCCGAAACCGCCTCGGAATACTTCGCTCGGGGCGTGGCGCTGGAGGAACACCCGCACTCGCAGGGTGAAGCGATCGCCGCCTACCGCAAAGTGCTTGAGCTCGATCCTGACCATGCCGCCGCTTACATCAACCTGGGCACGCTCTACTACAACCGTCAGGATTACGCTAAGGCGGAGTCACATTATCGCAAGGCCGTGGCAGCTGATTCACGCTATGCGCTTGCTTACTTCGACTTGGGCAATGTGTTGGACGAAACCGGCCGGGTGACGGAGGCGATCAAGGCTTACAAGACGGCGCTCCAGTTGGCGCCCACGTATGCCGACGCACATTACAATCTGGCGCTCGCCTATGAGAAGACGCGCCAGTCGAGGGCCGCCCTGCAGCATTGGCGGGCCTACGTTCGTCTGGACAGCGCCGGCCCCTGGGCCACGCATGCCAAAAACCAGATTCGCCGCATTTTGGAGAATGAGGGACTCAAAGTTGTCTACAGGAAGAAGAAATACTCCTGAACACTTTGCGTTCACAGGCGATATTCTCCCCTTTGTGGAAATCAGTAAACTCGCGGCCAGCCGGGACATAGGGTATTTTTTTGCCGCCTAAGCAAGAGCTTCCCGGCTGTCGCTAAGGCATAATGGGGCACCGTGTCGGGACATAGAAAAAAACGCCTTGGAGAGGTTCTCCGCGAACGCAAACGCGTTAAATCGGAAGACCTGGATCAGGTCCTTCTCGAGCAGCAGGAAAAGGGGGGCACTTCTTCCCTGCTCGGTGAACTCCTCCTGCAACGCAACTTTGTGGGCAAAGAAGATCTTGTTTCCGCGCTCGAGGAAGTCACCAAATTCCGCTACGTGGACGCGCGTTTCGCTACCGTGGAGAAGGCTGTCCTCAAGCTGGTGCCGCAGCAGGTGGCGGAACGCTACGTGGTTCTGCCGCTGGTCATCGAAGGGCGACGGATTGTCGCCGTCATGGCGGAGCCGCAGAACCTGAAGAGCCTGGACGAGCTCCGCTTTATTACCGGCATGGATGTCGTCCCACGGCTGGGCTTCCGCTCTGAAATCGAAGAAGCCATCCGCAAATGCTATGCAGAAGTGGAGCCCAGTGAGGAAGATATCGCAGCCATACCGGCCAAGGCGATTCCCTTTATCGACCAGGTAGATATCTCGGACATGCAGTTCTTCACCGCCAGTTCCAGCGAACGGAACAAAGCGGCCATGGAAGAATTCGAGGCCGAGCTCCGCAACGAGAAGACCCCGGCCGTGCGCCTGGTTTCGGCGATCTTGTCGGCCGCGGCGACCAAGAAGGCGAGCGACATTCACATCGAGCCGCAGCCTCTGGGCACGGTGGTGCGCATCCGTGTTGACGGTGTGCTTCGCGAGCTTACCCACATCCCGTCCGAACTGACATCGTTTCTGGTCTCGCGCATCAAGATCCTGTCCGACATGGATATCTCCGAGCGCCGCGTCCCGCAAGATGGCCGCTTCTTGGTGCAGATCGGAAAGAGCAACCTCGACTTGCGCGTCTCCACGCTGCCCACTCACGCCGGGGAAAAGGTCGTGATGCGGTTGCTGGACCCCAGCGCCAGCCGGGTCGGCTTCGAGAAGCTCGGCTTAGCGCCGGACAACGCGGCTGCCATGGCCCAGGTTCTTTCCGCGCCCCAGGGCATGATGCTGGTTACCGGCCCTACCGGGTCGGGTAAGAGCACGACGCTTTACGCCTCGCTGAACACGCTGCGCTCGCCATCGGTCAACATCATCACGGTTGAGGATCCGATTGAGTACCGCATCGAGGACATCAACCAGGTGCAGGTCAATCCCAAAGCCGGGCTGACCTTCGCCGGCTGCCTGCGTTCCATGCTGCGGCAGGATCCCAACGTCATCATGGTCGGCGAAATTCGAGACCAGGAAACGGCGGAAATCGCCCTGCAAGCGGCGCAGACCGGCCACCTGGTGCTGTCCACGCTGCACACCAACGACAGCATCGCGGCCATCACCCGCCTGCTCGACTTAAACGTGCCCTCGTTCCTGATCGCGGCCTCGGTGACCGCGGTGGTGGCACAGCGCCTGGTTCGCAAACTTTGTGCCTGCCGTGACATGGCGCCCATGACCGAGGACCACGCCCAGCGGCTGCTCGCCGCCGGCATTGTAGATTTCGATAGCAACGCTTACGTTCCCGTCGGGTGCACGGAATGCGACAACTCCGGTTACAAGGGCCGGGTCGGCATTTACGAACTGCTCCTGATGGACGAGCAGATCCGCTCCGCCATCCGGGCTGGCGCCCGGGATGAGGAGATCCGCAACCTGGCCCGCAGCGGCGGTATGCGACTGATGCAGGAAGACTCCCTCGAGAAGGTGAAGCAAGGCATCACGACCATGGAAGAGGTGTTGCGCGTCGTGCCCTTTGATAACGCGGTCACCGTCCGTTGCCGGAATTGTGGTCGCGCGCTGGCGCCCGCGTTCCTGTTCTGTCCCTACTGCGGCGCGGGCACCCGCCAGGTCGCCGCTCCCATCGCCCGCAAACGCGCCGAAGGAGCGCCGGCATGAGTTCCGATTCCAGGCAACACACCGTACCCGCCCGCGAGTTCGACCGCTACGCCACCTATCGCGGTTTGAACATTGTGTACGAAGGCCGCAGCGAGCACATTGCCATACGCGCTCCCGATATCAGTCCGCGCGGCATGTTCATCCACATTCCGCAGCACTTCCCGGAAGGTGCTGTGCTCAAGCTGGAGTTCAGCCTGAGCCGCTCCGGCTACCTCATTCACGCCCGGGCCGAGGTGCGCTATTGCCTTCCCGGCGTCGGAATCGGCGTGGAATTCGTCGAAATCTCACCCGAGGACGAGCAGGCCATCGCCGACGAAATCGACGTCTTGATGGGCTACTGAGCTACGCCGACCCTGCCGCCATCTGCGTCAGCTGCCGCCAGACGCGACCGGAATTCGCTCTCGCCGCGACTGGCGGCGGCTTCTTTGCTGATTCACGGAAGGACTTCGCCATGACGCAGACGGGGGAAGCCGCGAGCACGGCCAAGATCGAGCAGCGCACCAGTCACCGGGTGCATTGCACCATTCCCTTGCAGCTCGCCGGCGTCGACAGCTCCGGGCGCGACTTCACCGCCTCCTCGCGCACCGAGGTCATCACCCGTGACGGCGGCATGATCATAACCGCGGTCAGCCTTACCATCGGCAACCAGGTCCGCCTTCTGCTCGACGAAAAGTCGGCCACTGCCCGCATCGTCGGAATGGTGGGCATTCGCGATGAGGAGATGGCCTACGGCATCCACATCTTTTCTACTTCGGGCGCCGCATTTTGGGGAGTCCAGTTTCCCACGACACCGGATATCTCCGGCGCCGGACGCACGGTGCTGCAGTGCTCGCGCTGCGCCACGCGGCGACTCTCCGAGCTTTCAGAGGTCGAGATGATGGTTCTGGAGAACATTGGCGTTGTGAACCTGGCATGCGGGAGGTGCGGTAACGAAACCCCATGGCACATTCCCGCGCAGGTGCTCGAGGTGGAGTTGGTGTCGTCAGGCGCTGATGTTTCCAAGCCGGCTGTCCCACCGGCGGCGCCGCGCACCGGTAACGAACGCAAGCATGCGCGAATCGCCATGAAGAATATCCGCGCCTGCATCCGCCGCCTTGGAATGAAGGACGAGGTTGTGGAGGTGGTCGATATTTCCCGCGGCGGCGTGCGCTTCCGCACCTTCGTCGATTATCAAAACATGACCTATCTGGAAGTCGCGGTCCCCTACACGGAAGGTGGCGCTAACGTTTTCGTCCCCGCCCGTATCGTGCGCGTCGCCAACCATCCTCGGCGGCCGGATAAAAAGGGCGAGTTTGCCTGCAAGTACGAAAAGCGCTCGTAGCCCGGACACACCTCGGCCCGCAATTGCTGAAACTGAACTTTGTTTGCCTACCAGACCCGGTCGTCTATTCTGAGCCGCGGCGCACGCTCCGCCGCGGTGGAGAACTTCAGCACCTTCGGTTTCACTAGGCGCTCGAAGTCCTCGTACGCCAGGCGTATCACCTCCTCATGCGAGCCCGCGTTGAAAGCGATGCTCGCCTGGCGGGCCACGCCTTCGTCCACGAATACATCCATCCCGTAAAGATTGCCGAAGGGCGGCATGGCTCCGGCATCGCAGTCCGGAAAACGCTGCTTAAATTCCAGTTCGCTGGCCAGACGCAGTGACGACGCAGCGCTGCCGGTGTGCAGCGCCGTGATGTCCACGCGCCGCGACGCGCTCACCACCACCATCGCCAGCTTGCCGTCGCGGTTCACCATGACCACCTTCGCCAGTTCCTCCGGCCTGAGGTGCGAGGAGACCGCCGTTAGTTGCGCGGTATAAGTGGTGGGGTGATGAATGAGTTCGTACTTGATTTCGTTCCGGTCGAGGAAGTCCTTCAGTTTCGGGCAGGGCATGATTTACCTCCCGCAGCTTCGCTGCCACCATGCTCCACCCGCCGCCGGCTGCCGGGCGCAGATTTGTTACCTGAGATGACCCTGAGGAGTTCCCGATTTGGTCAGTGCCTGGCGACGCGTTGCAGCGTGGCGGCATGTCCACCCGAGCGGCGTACTTCTACCGGTGTTCCGTCCGGAACCAATTTCCAGATTTCGTCGATTTCAGAATTGGTCACGGCAATGCAGCCCTCGGTCCAATCGGTACGCCGATGGTCCGCACCGATCCAGTCATACTCGTCGCCGAGTCCATGGATTTCGATGTCGCCGCCGGGATTCACTCCCAGCCTTTGCGCCCGTTCCGCATCCCACCGCTGCGGATACGAGATGTGCAGCGCGCGATGATACTTGCTGGCCCGATTGCGCCAGTCGATCGTGTACAGTCCCTCCGGCGTCCTGCCGTCTCCCCGCTGCCGTTTGGGAGCAATCCCGCCGCGTCCCAGCGCCACCCGGTAGCTACGCACGACGCGCGTTCCACTCAACAACAGCAGCTTGTGTTCTTTCTTGAGCACCAGAACGCGATCGACCTTGACTTGGTCGACGGTGGGCGCAGCCCAGGCGAGCATGATCGGCGCCGCTGCCAGCAGCAGCGGTAAAAACCTTCTCTTGGGGATCACTAGGCCCGGAGTATACAACCAGGATCTTACCTACCCTTCATTACTTTCTACCGATCACTTTAGATTCTGGGAACTCGCGGCAGGGTAGCTCCTGGCCAGAGCTTCTTTCAGGCTGGCATCGTAGCCATAGATATCGCGGAAGAAGTAAATGTCGCCGTTTTCCGAGGCTGTGGCGGTGGCATAGACAATCAGCACCGGCAAGGGATGGGCCACCTTCACCGCCAGCTCGCCGTGCCCCTGCATCGCCGTCTGCACCCGCTTCACCGACCAGCCCGGCTGGTCGCGCAGCACCCAGGCAGCCAATTCGGCGGGGTGCTCCACGTGAACGCAGCCGTGACTGACAAGCCGTTCCGGCACAATAAAGTTCACGTCGCGCAGCGGAATATCGTGCAGATAAACG
The DNA here is from genome assembly GCA_035691485.1 of Terriglobales bacterium. Lineage (NCBI taxonomy): Bacteria > Pseudomonadati > Acidobacteriota > Terriglobia > Terriglobales > Terriglobales bacterium. The sequence continues at coordinate 6,120 of DASSIZ010000032.1, read as the reverse complement.
CCGTGCGGATTGGGAAGCACAAACTTCACGGCGCCCATGGGATTGTGATCACCCGGGCGCTGCCGGATCCGCAGCCGCCCGGCTCGCATCTCGGCCAGCGAGGTTTCGGTCACCTCGGAGGACACTCGTTTACCGCCGGAGGTCCAAACTTCATAATCGTTACTCGCCAGGAAATTGCGGTGGGTCGCCAGGAACGGCACCCATTCCTCGCTGGCGATGTGCGGCGGCACGTACCAATAGGGACGGAAGACCACCGAGCTCAAGGTCGCGTCCATTTCCGGCGTGCGCCCGTTGAACTCGTCACCGACGTCCACTTTCATCTGCAAGGCGGCCTTGCCGTCCTTGTCGAAAGCATACAGGCGAAACTCCGGGATATTCACCACGATGGCGGGACGCCGGAAGTCGTAATGCATCCACCGAAACCGTTCCAGCGCCAGTCGTATCTGCTCGACCCGGTAGCTGAGCGGCACGTTCAGCTCCCGGATGGTGGCGTCGTCGAGATAGCCGGTGGCCTGCAATCCATGCCGTTTCTGGAACCGGCGCACGGCCTGCATCAAGGTGGCGTCGTACACCTGCTCCCGGCCGGTTTCGGTCGAATAGCTCTCCGGCAGGTCTCCCACCAGGCGAAGCAACCGCACCAGCCGAGCGTAACCGGGGTAGGGCGGCCCTGGATATCCCATGCCTTGCGGCACCGGCAACTGCTCGCCGTCGTCCTTGGCCGCCAGCCGCGTGTACTTTGCCAGCCCATCGCGCAGCTTGCCGTAGGCGACAAAGCGCGGCTCGATGCGCGCCAATTCAGCTCCCACGTCGTTTGCTTCCGCCAACCGCAGCCGAACGAAGAGGTGCAGCTCCTGTTCTCTGCTGGCGTCGGTGAACCTTACCCGGAAGCTGGGCGCGCTGATCCTTCCCACCCGCAGGTCCGACACATAGCGCATCGCGCACACCGTTAACGCCACGTCGAAACGCATTTCATCAGCGGTCGAATGCGGACGTTGCAGGTATGCCAGCCGCTCCAGCCAGCGGTAGGAGTCGTAGTCTTCGGCGCGCAGCGCTTCGCCATCCGCCTCCTGCAAGACGGCGATCATCTGCAACGCCTGCGCCGTGGGCTTTCCATCGCGCAGCCAAATCGGGGCGAAATGAGAGCCCGCATAGAGCTTGGTCACTTCGCTTCGGTAGTCGGAGAAGTCGGGCCAGCGCAGATCGTCCAGCCGGCCGGAGGCGATCAGGGAATGCAGAATGTTTTGCGGAGCTTCAGCACGCGCAACGGCGCCGGTGTGAACGCGCCATTGGCTGGGCGCGGCGCCTCCTTCTGCGCTCATTACGAGCGTCAGCGTCCAGACCAATATCACAACCGCCGGAGTGCGGCGGATTCGTTTCGTGTGGGCCATGCTGGGCGCCCTGGGCACTTCACACTACACACTATTAAGACGCACTCTGGAACCAGATTGTTGCGTTCCAGGCAGTCTGTAGTAACAAAGATGCGGTTACCGGCAATTCCGATTCGGTATCGTTGGCAGCCGTGGATTAGGAGATCTGGTGGACCTGGTCGGGCTCGAACCGACGACCTCTTCCATGCCATGGAAGCGCGCTCCCAGCTGCGCCACAGGCCCACTCGAGGAAAGATCCCGCTTGCGGGACTCTTCATTTTCGCGCAGTGAAAGCACGCGAGTCAAACGCCTCGCACTCTTGCTCTATCGGGGAGGGTTCTGCGACCCATCGCTCGCGGTTGTTGTCTTTTTCTTGGTCGTCTTCTTGGCCGGCTTTTTCTCCGGCTCATTATCATCGATGACAACCTTCTTGGACGGCGTCGCCGCGGCGGTCGCGGCTGCTTGGCGCGCGCGCGCCTGTAATTGCGCCACCTCGGTGTCTCGTGCCGTCGCCATCATTTCTACCTGGTCGGCAAGGGCGCGGCGAAACGTATCGAGGTTCGCAGTATCGGTCCCCAGCGCCTGGTAGTCATCCTTCGAACCGAATGCTCCCACCGATTCGGTGAGCGACGACATCACGTCGTAGAGCGCATTCAGGTTGCGATACAACTTGAACGTCGCTCCCACGCTGCCCGGATTGGCGCGGACCTGTTGCACGATACCCGGCAGCGCGGTGGTCATGTTGCGCTGGATGGAATCGGCATTCGCCTCCGCCTGGCGCTTCGTGGCGGCGTCCGTTTTCCACTTGTCCACTCGCAGACGGGCCAAGTCAACGCGAGCGCTCTCGATCACCTGATCCAACTTCGCCAGATTCGCAACGTCGGCTGTGTTGGTGGCTGGCGTGCCGGCGGGCGGCCCCTGCACAGGCGGACGCGAAGGGTATCGCGGCGGGGGAGAACTGGACTGTGCCGCCGCGGCCGCAGCCATGGAAATCGCTAGCAGGAGAACAATGATCTTTCTCATAGACATGCTCTGGAACTGCAATCCAGTTGTGATGTGCTGACAAGTGCTTTGGTTTGTTGGTTGTCTATGGGCCGAAAAACCGGGCATTGATAGCCACCGGATAATTCTACGCGTCCGTCCCGCTGCCGGAGTTTCGTGTGGGAACTTATTCGTCCCATGCGGAGTCTAAGTAGCTGTAGGGCATAGCGGTACGAGCGACGGGCTGGTACCTCCGTATGTTGTTGTTGGTCAAAGATGATGCTAATGTGGGGGTGACGCCATGAGAGCTATGGCGGGAGCAACCACCTTGGGCAACTTTGCAGGCGCGCTCGGGATTCCCTCGGAAGAGGCGACCATCGTCGCCGAACTGAAGGCCGGCTCCGAGGATGCATACGCCTGGCTGATCGACCAGTTCCAGCAACCTATCTATAGCCTCGTCTACCGTATCGTCTCCGATCCTGCCGACGCGGCCGACACCACCCAGGAAGTTTTTTTGAAAGTGTTCCGCGGAATGAAACGCTTTAACGGTTCTTCGAGCCTGAAAACCTGGGTGTATCGGATCGCGGTGCACGAGGCGTCGAACCGGAAGCGCTGGTGGTTCCGGCACAAGGCGCGTGAGATGTCGATTGAGCCCGAAACCAGGGCCGACGGTGAAAACCGGCCGGCACTGGCAAACCAGCTGGTGGATGGCAACCATTCACCGCTGGAAAGTTTTGTCCAGCAGGAGCTCAAGGTGATGGTGGAACGGGAGCTGCGCAACATTGACGAGCCTTTCCGCACCACTATCGTTTTGCGCGAGATCGAGGAACTTTCCTACGAAGAAATTGCGGAAGTCATGGAGACGTCGCTCGGAACCGTGAAGTCGCGGATTACCCGCGGGCGCGAAGCGCTCAAAAAGCGCCTGGAATCCCATCTCAGCGGCCGCCATGTGGAATTGGGTCGCTTCAGGTCGGGTGCCGGCCAGAAGGTAGAGGTTACGTCATGAAATGCTCGCAGGCCAGGTCGCTGTTCTCGCCGTATTTGGATGGCGTGCTGACCGGCCACCAGATGCGGGACCTCGGCAATCACCTCGCGCAATGCGAGGCTTGCAATCAGGACTACGTGCTGCTCGGCGCGACGCAGCGGGCGGTGAGTTCGCTGGAACGTCGCCAGGCGCCCCCGGACCTTGCCCTCAAGCTGCGCGTCGCACTCTCGCAGGAAGCGGCGCGCGCACGCGCCCGTTCCTTCACCGGCCTGCAAGTACGACTGGAGAACGCACTGCATGCCTCCATGGTGCCGGCCACCGCAGGCGTGCTGAGCGCGGTTGTGTTCTTCGGCCTGCTGATCGGGTTGTTCGCGCTTCCCGTGCAAGCCAACAACGATGTGCCCACCATGCTCTACACGCCGCCGGTGCTGGCGCAATCCCCGTTCTCGGCCGGCATGGAGCACATCAATGCCGACGCCATCGTGGTTGAGGCTTACATCGACGCCAACGGGCGCGTGCAGGACTACCGCATTCTTTCATCTCCGAAGGAAGCGGACCAGATCAAGCCGCAACTGGAGAACATGCTGATCTTCACTACGTTTCGTCCGGCCACCGCATTCGGCCAGCCAACCAGCGGGCGCGCGGTGCTGTCGTTCTCGAAGATCAACGTGCAGGGATAGTGGCAGCCGCAAATTCCGGCCCGCAGCCATCGGTTTGACCGATGGCTTTTCCATTTGCTATAGCGGGAATGTTCTTCGTGCGCGTTGCGGTGCTCGGTATAATTCCGTCCATGCCCCCGCGCCTGTTGAAGCCATCGCCGCCCACCGCACCCAGTCTCACGATCGAGGAAGTCCGCATCGTCGCCGATCTTCGGGTCATGCACGCCAAGGTGCAGGAGTTGTTTCAGATTATTGATGCGCTCAAGCAGCGACACAGTGGAAAGGACGTTCACGCCTACTCCGACCCGCGTCTGCTCGCGGACGACATCGCGAAAGTCGACGAAATTTACCTGTGGTTTGTGAAGCTGAAGGAAGAACGGGATCGCCCGGGCTCGAAATAGGCGCTTCCCCTCCGCGACCGCAGGGAAGGTTCTGAAACGTAACGCGTGTGCGAGGCGCTTCTGCGATTTCAGAGCCGTCGCGCTGGCAAGTTTTATCTTACCTGCCGAGACTACTACCAAGTTTCAGAGGTAAGCGCGCCAGAGGTACGTCTCGACAAGTTCACACGTGATCATCAGGTGCGTTTCGTCCACATTTTCCTTTCAGCATTTTGTGTCTTTCGGAAACAAGACGCTGATGAAGTCGTATCTCAACTTGAGCAACGCGGGTCTTCTGATTAGCGTGATCTGGAAGGGTGCGGCACGCGCGTAAACTGTTTTGCAGTCGTTCCCGTCTTGGGACGCGAGCACGTCGCATCGCACGAAACTGTTGTGAACAGGCATTATCGCGGGCGAGATTCTCTATGATGTGCGCCTGACTTCCCTCAGGAGGAAAAAGAGAAAATGAAACGACTAGTGTGTGCGGCATTTGCTGCGTTGCTGTTGATTTCGATGGCTGCGGCCCAGAATCCGCCGGCACCTCCCAAGCCTGCGCCTGAACTGCAGCGGCTGAAGTTTTTTGAGGGTTCGTGGAGCATTACCGGAACCAGCGCTCCCGGTCCCTGGGGCCCGGGAGGCAAATTCACCGTCAGCGAGGAGAACGCCTGGGGACTGGGCGGATTTTTCCTCATCACCAAGAGCACATTCAAGGAAGGCACAGGAATGACCGGCAATGGCGTGGCCTACTCCGGCTACGACGCCAACAAGAAGAAATACACCTATGACGAATTCAACAGCATGGGCGAAGCAGGTCACTCGATTGGCACGGTCAATGACAAGACTTGGACCTGGACAAAGATCGAGATTGGCGGACAGAAGATCAACGGACGATTCACGCTGACCGAAACTTCTCCAACCTCCCACAACATGAAATACGAGTTCTCCACCGACGGGGGCGCCACCTGGAACACCGCTTGGGAAGGCACGGGCACAAAGCAGGGCGGCGGGACAAGCAAGAAGAAATAGCTCTCAACGCGAGGAACGCGCATCCGCAATCAGCGACTGTAGCAGCTCCAGGAATTGCCCGGCCACTCGCCTGCCGTAGACACAGAGGCCAGAACTCGTTAAACGGTTCGAATTGGGCCAAAACCCGTCACTCGGTCTCCGTAAGCGTTTAAACCCGCATCCCATCCGGGCCGAATTAACCGTACTTAAGATCCGTGCTCTGTCCGACCTCGATAATATATCCGTCAGGATCGCGGATGTAGCAGCGTATCTCGCCGTACTTGGGTATCGGTTCCGTGATGAACTCGGCTCCTCGACTTTTCCATAATTCATAGCACGCTTGAATATCCGCGACGCGGAAATTCATAAAGCTGTTGATGTGATTCGGGTCGGGGACGCTGAGCGTTACCGTTGGCTTATCCGGGGTCGGCCCGCCTCCAACGTTCAGAATCATCCAGATATTCGCAAGCTGAAGGTACGCAGGGGCGTTGCCGTCACCCAGGCTAAGGATCCGGGCGCCGAAGACCTTTTCGTAGTAGCGGGCCGATCGCTCGATGTCGATGACAGTGAGAAAATGCGCGATGCTGATCCCCTCTCGCGGAGGCATCTCATAGCTCTTCTGCTCGATTTGTACGCTGTTCATTGAGGAACTCCGATTCCGATACAGTGCTCTTCAGCATGCACTTCAAGCAACCCCAGGTCTAGTTCGCATACGGGTGCCGATCGAAACCTTTCAACTCGCCTGG
>DASSIZ010000031.1 GCA_035691485.1 Terriglobales bacterium | reverse complement strand
GTTCCAGCACCTCCGCGGGCGAGACTAATGTCGAGGCCCGGCCCAGGGCGCCGGCGCGTCCGGTGCGACCTACGCGGTGGATGAAATCCTCCGGCAGGGTCGGCAGATCGTAATTGATGACGTGCGCCACGTCCTGGATGTCGAGGCCGCGCGAAGCGACGTCGGTGGCCACCAGGACCTTGAAGCGGCCTTCGTCGAAACCGCTGAGGGCGCCGATGCGCTGCGATTGCGATCGGTCGCCGTGGATCATGGCAGCAAGGAATCCCTCGCGCACCAGGTGTTTCGCCAAACGCTCGGTGCCGCGCTTGGTGCGGGCAAAGACCAGCGTGCGTCCTTTTTCCTTGCGCAACAGGTTTCGAAGCGCGTCAAATTTGTCGGCCGTGGAAACCTCGAAAGCGAGCAGTTCGACGCTCTCCACCGGCTTTAACGTGGAGCCGAGCGCGACACGCACAGGATTGCTGGTGTATTCCTTTACCAGCCCGGCAACCGAGGCCTCCAGGGTGGCGGAAAAACACATGGTTTGTCTTTGTTTCGGAAGCGCGGCGACAATGCGCCGGATGGCGGGCAGGAAGCCCATGTCCAGCATGCGGTCGGCTTCGTCGAGGACTAGGACTTTCACCTGGCGAAGATCGACGAGACGCCGCCCCAGGAAATCTTCCAGGCGACCGGGCGTTGCCACCAGCACACGCGCTCCGGAACGAATTGCCTGCAACTGGCTTTTTTCGTTGAGTCCGCCGATGACCAGCGCCGCGGGCGGAATCGACTTCCCGCGCAGTTGTTCAAATTGATCGTGCACCTGCATGGCGAGTTCGCGCGTTGGCACCAACACCAGAGCTTCGACGCAGCGCGACTGCGGCGATTGCAGCAGGCGTTCGATCATCGGGATCACAAAAGCCAGGGTCTTGCCGGTGCCCGTCTGGGCGGTGGCCATCAGGTCTTTTCCGGCAAGAGCGTGCGGGATCGCGGCCGATTGAATCGGTGTGGGAATGTGAAATTGGTGTGCCTTCAGTCTCTGCTGCAATGCGGCAGAGAGAGGCAGTTCGGTAAAGCTTGTCATTCGAATCGTATCTTTCTGGAGAGGCGTCTCGCGAGACGCACTCAAGATGCGATTCGCGACGGTGTCAAGGAAGCCGCTCAATAGGTTGTCAGCGCCGGGAACGTACGGGCGTCAGGAAGCCAAGGAGGGTCAGGCCGGCTGTTAAGATCGGACTGCCGCACCACAAGCAAGCCGTGGTTACAAGCGTCTAAGTCAGTATAGCACGATTGCCGGCACCAACCCGGGACGCCGATGTTTAGGATGCTGGTGCCTCGGTTGAGTCGGGTTCGGCAGATGGCTGAAAGCCTTCTTCTGCCGCCGGTTCTCCCGACGGCGACTGCTTCTCCAATTTCCGCTGCTGCCGTCGTTCTGCCTTGGCGCGCTGTTTTTCCTGGCGGGCGAGTTCACGTTGACGCTTTTGGAAGGTTTGGCTTGGGCGCATGTTATTTGTCTCTTCCTGCACGAGGAGCGTGCGCCGTGTGGTAGAGCTGCCCTAGAACCAGTTTAGTGGGCTGCTCTTCAGTGATGGATTTATCACATCCTGGACAGTAGCCGATGGTCTCGGATCCCTTCTTCGGGCTCGGGTCGGTTTTGAACAATGTTCCTCCTGGTCGATTGCTTCATGCTATTCAGGGTTTTTCCGCTTGCCAGCGCGATCCGCCGCACCATGCTCGAATTGCTGAGCTGTTGGTTAAGTGAGAGAACTTCAGATGGGCTGACTTAATTCAGAGAATCTGAAGAGGAGACGGAATTCTCGCCTGACCCTAACCCTAGTCCTTATGAACAGGGAAGTCAACCGAGGGAAGGGAGGTCAAAACTCCAAAGTCACATAGCGCGCAGGGGTTGCGCCCAAGTTGCGCAGTTTGTGCGGGCCGGCCGGAAGCCAGAGCACATTTCCTGCGCGCAGTTCGATGGTCACGCTGGAGGACGGTTGAGCGTCGTCGGCCAGGGTCAGGTGTGAAACGGCCACCAGCAAGGTATCAGCGCGCTCGCCGATGCTGCGAAATGACTCGCCTGGCGCCAGTGTGGTTCCTCCGGCGACGATCTGGCCGATGCCGACCGCCCACATCGGCGGCAGGGGGGCGGCGCGCGGGCAGCCGCAGACCGAACGTTGCGCGCCGCTATCACAGTCGCAAGCCGACGCGAGTCCTCGGAGCTTGATCTCGACCAGCACGGCGCGGAACGAATCGGCGGCGTCATTGGATATCGAACGGGTTGTGAAGCTGGGAAAGAAGCGCGTGTCGCCCATGGCGAAGGCAACAGCAGTCTTGTTGCCATCGGCGTCAATCACGGTGACATGGGCAGCCGCCAGGGCGATCCAGAAGATGTCGTGCGTATTTTGAAAGATGGAAGCGTGGCCGTCGGGCGGCAGGTCGAGAGCGAAGACGCTGACCTCCCGATTTTCGAAGATGGGATCGAAACGTGTGTTCTGGGATTGCGCCTGCGCAGTACCGACCCAGATGAGCGCAACCATGACGACGGGGAGAGCCGGCCTTATTAGTGGTTGCGAGTTCCGAGTGGTAATACGACGCATCGAGTACACGGTATCGTAGTACACGCGAGGGGACTTCGAGTTGCGGAGTCGAGGTGCGGAATGAAATGTCGAAGCATAACTTGCGCTCTGTTGATTACGACCCTGGCGGCAGGGCAGGCGCCAGATACACACAAGAGCCGTTCGCAGAAGCCGGCAGACCAGGCAGAGGCCCAGGCCCTTACCAACGACATCACCCGGATGCGAACGTTGCTTCAACAAATGGAAATGAACCTGGCATTCGTACAGACGACGCAAACCCCGCTGAAGCATCAGTTCGAATTGGAAATCGACATGTGGCGGACGGTGCTGGATGGAATGCAACGGCGCGCCGAGCGTCTGCGCGGAACGAGCACGGGCGGCGCAGCCTTGCCTGACACGGTTCCGCTTCGGCAGGGCTCAAGGCAGGGAAGACCGTAAAAACCTGCCGTCGCCGCCCGATTGATAAGTGAGATGCGGGAGACGGCCGCGGCGCGCGTATTGATAGGGCGATAATTGCAACCGGGTACAATATAGGGCGAGGGCCCGTAGCTCAGCTGGATAGAGCAACGGATTTCTAATCCGTGGGTCGCGTGTTCGAATCACGCCGGGCCCGCCATGCTGCCTCCGGCACGATCCGGTATTACTTGCTCGAAGACTGGGCAGAGGATGCGGCTTGGACAGCAGTTGAGGAGTTGTCGGCATTCCCGGCCGGCACACCGCCTGCCTTTAACTTTTCGATTTCAGCCTCGTTTTGTGCAATGATCCGCTTGCGGGTTTCCACGATTTCGACCAGCGCCGGGATCAGCTTTTTGTCGTCGCTGGCCTCGATCTTAGCCTGCAACGTGGCAATGACCCTCCGAGTATCCTCGTTGTCCTTCGTCAACTGCGCGATGCGCGCTTTAGGATCGGGTACGGACTGCGGTTTTGCAGCCGCATCTGTGCCGGCTGCCGGCACGTCGGCCTTGGTACCTGCAGGAGGCGCAACCGGCTGATCGGCGTCTGGGCTGGGCGGGATTTCGTCGTTGGTGACCACGTGCTTAGCCTTGACGCTGGATTTTTGCCGAGCAACATCGCCCAGCGAAGGCGAGTTCGATTGCGCCAGCGCGCCGGCGGCGAGGAGGCTGAGAAGCAACGTCGTCTTGAACGAAAAGTTCCGAATCATTGCAATCTCCTCAGTACGTCAGCTCGCGAGTCGTTACCACCGTTAGTGGCTGTGGGGTATTGGTATTCAAGAGCGCGCACCGGTCGTATTGGATCGTGATGCCGCCGGAGATAGCGTCTGCCACCGTACCTTGGCCGGCAATGATGGAACCGATGACGTTGTAATCCTGACCGCTGCCGCTGCCCTGCAGCGTCAGGGTACCCGAAACAATGACCAAGCCGTAAAACTCAAAGCCGCCGTGAAGGGTGAGATTCCCGTTTACCACCAGCACGCCGGCTCCGCTGGTATGTGCCTGCAGGTCAATGGAGCCCGGAATGTAGGTGTACTGGTACGCCACTCCGGCGGGGCTTTGGACGTTGGTTGGCGGCCAGGGGTTCGGCTCGGTGCCGAACGCTAAGCCGGTCGCGGTTCCACAGTTCGCATACGGCGAGCCTGCTGAACACGTGATGGAATACGAAGGCGAGTTGGTGACATCGACCATCCCCTGCATTTTCCTGTACTTGTTGACGAGCGATGGCACATCGTAAGGAAACGCCTGGTTTTGGGCAACCGCCGGGGTCGTGCCGGCGACGAGGGCAGGGCCGCCGCTCTGGGTTTCGGTACCGCTGCTGAATATCGAATACGTGTTGCCGGTGCAGGGGCCCCCGGTTGCGCGATTGGTGCAGGTGGGGGCTCCCCCGCCCGGAGGATTGGTGCAAGCGCACTTGCAGTTGTCGTACCCGTTCACCGTCACCGAGGCGCCGCTGACGGTGACGTTGTTGTTCGCGTCCACCGCGGCATTGGTAACCAGCGGCGGGTTGTTGGCGACCTCCATCTGCACCATGCGCCTTGATCCGTTCGGCGTAACCGCCAGCGATGTCAGCAGGTACACGGGCATGGTCGAGGCATTGATCGGCGATACGGTTGTACTGCAATCGGTGCCCGGCGACGCCGCAAGAAGCTCGCGGGTGCCATCCCAGCAAACTGCGGTGGCCGCCGTCGTCGGGCAGTTGGCCGACCCGTTCACGCAGACCGGGAAGGTGGAATAGTTCATCTTCATGTTAATGCGGGTCCAGCGGAAATCGAGCGCGTTCGCGGTGCTGGTATTGGGCGACAGACTCGGCACGCCACTGAAGGAGGATCCCCCGTTATGCCAGGTCGTCCCCGTATAGGTGCTGGAGCCGCCGCTGTAGTAGCCGTACCAGTTCGTGTTGGTGCTCGAGTCGTATGGCAATACCGTACAGGGTGTGCCCAAGCCGGGATCGGTGGGTGGCGGAAACTCGTGACAGTATTCGTCGTCAATAAAGCTGTCGCTCGCCAGCCAGGGTTTGGGTGTGATGGTGTTGCCCGCGCTATTTACGTACGGATTGACCAGGTAGATGGTGTGGCCCGCGCTGCTTGGTGTGCGCGCCGGCGGCGAGATGCCATTCGCCGTGTTGGTGCGGATGCGGTCGCGCGCTTCCTCAAGGCCGCCCAACGCGGCATAGTAGGCCCGCATGGAGCCGCCGTAATTGCTGTTGATCGCGGTTTCGGTATTGGCGGAGTACATCATGCCCAGGCCGACGGCAGCGAGTATGAGCAGCGCAAACAGCGCCATCAGCAGCGCCACACCGCGTTCTCCCCGACGATGCTTTCGACGTGACGTCTTCATATTTCCCTCAGCAGCTATTCGACTGCCCGGTAGTGGCTTCCGAGCAGTTCGTAACCCGCACCACCGATCGCAAGGTGGTGACGGGACGAACTCGGCTTTGAATGTCGGTCACGTTGCCCTGGACCTGCAACACGATTTCGATCGACTTGATACTGGCGATAGCGGTCGGACTGGAGCTGATGTCCACGGGCAGAGTGACCACTGAGCCGTCGGTCTTATAGGCTGTAAAGATGGTCGTATTCTGGACGTTCTCCACGCCGTTTTGCAGCGAAACGGTCTGGCCGGTAAGAGGACTGGCGTTGTTCTTGAAATACTGGCTGCGCTGCAGGACGCCGGAATTGAGCTGGTATACCACCGCGATGACTTTGCCCTGGTCGTCATAAGTTTCCAGGCGCAGTTCGCCGGTATCTACCTTCACCAGGCCGATGGCGTTCTTGGGGTCGCTAAGCCCATTGGTGATCTGCGATGCATCCTGAACGCGCGCATTGGGATATCCCGCGCCGTGAATATCGCGGACCATCAGGTCGACAAAGTCGCGCCCCTGCTGGAACGCGTCCAGCTTGGACTGCTCGGTGCGGGCGCGTTTCTGGACCAGGTCCACCTGGCGGAACACCACCCCCATCATGATGGTCAGGATCAGCACCACCACCATGAGTTCGATCAACGTGAAGCCCACGTCGGCGCGCCGTCGCTGGCGCGAATAGTTGTCCATTCGTCCCCCGCTCATCACTGACCCACCATGGCGCGAATGGTGACCGGCAAGGCGAACAATTGAAGATTGCCGGAAACCGCGGCCGTCGGTCGTGCGCCAATTATCACGAAAGTCGTATGGGTGGTGGCGGCGGCGATGTTCCAGCGCACGTCATAGGTCGTTTGCTGGCCGGTAGCGTCGCACACCACGTATTGCATCTTGAAGTTCGCTGGAACTCCGCTGTAGGCCTGGGTGAAATCGACAGCGCCATTGGAAACGTTGGCTCCCCCGGCGGCCGAATCGATGGTCCAGGTGTTTCCCGCGCAGTCGGTCACGGTGGTCGTAGTAGTGGATCCCTCCGGCAGGGTCTGGATCCGTTCCAGCACCATCTGTGCCACGGTCGCCGCTGTGGTGTCCTTCTTGTTGCGTCCGTTCGAGGACACCGCCGCTATCATCAGCACCATGACGCCCGCGAACCCGATCACCAGCACGACGCCGGCGATCATCAGTTCGATAAGGGACATTCCGGCTTGTGCATTGCGCCGGCCCGTGCGCCGAAGCATGGCTTGCATTCGCCCTCCAGATCCGTGTGCCGGGTTCCGAATACCTGAATCATGACACATCAGGCAGGAATCGGAACTACTCGAAAGTAATTGGACTCCCGGTTCGCACTTGGTATTTTCCTGGGGAAGATGGGCGCATGTTAGCACCCAGCCAGACACACTTCGATAACAACTTAGAGGCGTGGGAGGGAGGAAAAACCAGCGTGGAACCGGTCCCAGATCGGCCGAAAACCTCTGTTCCAGACGTCGATTTTCAGCCGCCAATCATTCCCATTTCGAGCCGTCCCACATCCATGTCCGGACCCGTCCGGCAGGTGAAACCGTCACCGCCGACCATCCACTCCCGCCCCCTGGACGGCTGTCCGTGAGAAAAATTCCGTAAGCAGCAATGACCGTCGTTCCCGAGGGAGGCGTGTAGACGTTGAGGCAAAGGTTGTTGTTCACCGAACAAGGCGTTCCGCGGGAGCTGAAGTATGGCGGCGAAGCCGAGGCCACCAGGGGTGTGAATCCCAATGACATGCTGGTGATGGCTGGATAGCCAGAGGTCTGGCGGGTGACGTTGCCGCCCAATTGTACCGTCGGATACGTATTCGACCAGGAAGCGCTGCAGTTGCGAGTAGCGCTCATGTCGATAAAAAAAAGCGTGGTTCGGTTGTTGCTGCCGATGGTAGTGCTGCACACCGGGTAATAGGTATTGTCGCGGATGGCGCGGAAATGGGCCTGCTGCAGCAGGCCGGAAACGTCGTTGGCCGCGCTGCGAAGCCGGATGTTATACGTCGTGTTGATGATGTTGGGCAGCAAAATCGCCGCCAGGACCATGGTGACCGCAACCACGATTACCAACTCCACCATCGACATGCCACGAACATGACGACCGCGAGCTTGAGCCATCCTCATCATCATCTGTTCCTATGCTGCGCAAGGGCGCCTTCCCGAGATAATTCTCGGGCGCGAATATTAGTCTGCGGGGGAGATAAACCGGATACTAGCACTAATTGGCGGCGCGTTCCACAGCCTCTGACGCAGAAGAGTAACGCAAGACCATGACCGTTTCGGTCCGCCGCTATTGATTGCCGCCGGAATGTGGTTGCGTCCCGGAATGAACGCCGACTATCATCCCTCGCAACACAATGAAATTGCTGGCCTCTTTGAATCCCATCCAAATCGCGCTGCTGATCGTGGCCGGTTTGGCTACACTCGGCGTGATTATCACCCTGGTACGCAGCCTGATGACGTTCGCCGGGTTTGGGGAGGTGTCAGCGGCGGCGAAGCAAATGGCTCGCGCCATATCCGGCGAAGCGTTTCGCGACGGGCCCGACTTGGTGGTTTCCGGCAAGTACGACGGATCGCCTGTCGTTGCCCGTTTTTCTAACCAGGAACATACACCGGGCTTGAATTTGCGGATGGCAGCACCGGCTACGTTCCAACTCTCCGTCGCACATGTCAGCAAGCCGATAACCGAGGGCGGTAAAAACCAGGTTCGCACCGGCAATCCCAGGTTTGACGCCCGGTTTACCATGCAAACGGACCGCGTGACGGAAGCTAATATGTTCTTAAACGCGTCCGTCGCAGGTCGTCTGCAGCAACTCGCCTGTTCCAATAACACGTTTGTCAGTATCGGCAGCGGGGCAATCGAGGTCAGCGAACTGCTCATTCCTCCGGACACCGGCCAACACGTCATGGAACACGTGCAGGCCATGGCGGAACTGGTGCGGGAGGTGCGCAAAATGCCGGGGGCGGACCGGGTCAAGCTGGTTTCGATCGCGCCCGAGCGCCAGGTTGCCGGACGAATCGCGATCGCGATCGGGGTGGTGCTGGCGGTAGTCAGCATTTTCGCGGCTACCAAGGTGCCGTCTCACCCGGCTTTTAAAGAGGTCAACGCAACCCTTCAAAACGGCATTCCGCCATCGGACGCGCTCCTGCTGCATGACGCCGAGCAATGGCACGTCGCCACGCCTGACGATCTGGATCCGGCCGCGGCTGCCTGGTTGCGAAACCAGGGCCGCACTCCCGCCGGACGCATCGAGGCGGACTTTTCAGGCAAGGGCGAGGGTACCGACGTTGGCTACTTGCTGATCGGGCCGGAAGGGCGGCGGCGCATCGTCATGCTGGCGAATCACGCCAACGTTCTGGATGGCGAGATGGTGAACGTCGCTCTGATCGCAGCTATTCCCAAGTATGCTGTGCCAAGAATTCAGTGGAAGGGAGGCATGCCGCCGGAAGATACGCTGGGCGATGGCCTCCTCGTGCTGCAGAAAAAGGGTGACGGCCAGACTTCGGTGATCTTCTTCTTGAGCCGCTCAGGAATCGTAACCGGAGCGCCGATCGATTATCAGCAGATCAACCTGCAATAACTCACAACTTGTCACCGGCGGACCTTCTGCAACGGCTATTTCTTGTCTCCAATCACGGCGTTAAGTTGCTGCAAGAGTTCCTTCACTGCGCTGCGGAGTTGGAGAAGCTGGCCGGGTTGAAAGCGCAGATCCGGCCGGTCGAGGTCCTCGCGCAGCGCGCGGCACAGCTGGTAGGCGGCGCGCACGCGTTCCCCGGCAAGGATGGAGAGCACCGCGGTGGGATCGTTATGCGTGTCCTTGGTTTCCGCATACTGCTGGGTCGCCCAGGCAGTGGTGCGGACGCGGTTCACGGCGTCGCGGAAGTCGGCGAGGATTCGGGCATCCAGGTCGGCGGTGTCGAGCAGGGTCTCAACCGTGCGCAATTCACTGGTCGCATTCTGCAGCCGAACTGAGACCGTCAAGGCGTCCGTTTCCACGCAAGCTCCTTGCAATTCAGTAAGAAGAGTTCGCAGTAACTAGTAAGCCGAAACGAGCCCGAAATACAAGCGATTTCGGCGGCGTCCTCGTTACTTCCGGGTTCTTACTTGTGAGTTTCACCGGCGGACAGTTGCAGGATAGCATTGCCGATCAGCTTGAGCGCGATGCCCCAGCGCTTGCGGGCATCGGCCTCATCGTCGCCGTATCCGGACAGATAAAAGGTGAAGTAGAAGCCCTCGCTGGGGTTTTCCGCCGGCGCTCGCTCCTGGTCGCAACCGCCTGCGAAGTAGCAGCGGCGGATGATGAATTCGGCGGCGGCGGAGATCTGAGGAGCGCGTCCCAGCAGCTTGATCAGGCGCTGCGCGAAGCGCTCGTGCTGCTCGAACGAGAACCGCGGTGCGTCGCTGACGAAGAAAACGTCCACGTAGGAAACGAATTTACCCATCGCCCCGTAGATGCCCTCCGGTTCGTTCAGCTCGGTGCTGTACCAGGCGTCGCACTTGGCAGACTGCAGCATCGACGATGCGGAGTTGAGCTGCACCAGGAATTCGGCTAATTCCGGGTACCGTGTCGCTTCCTCCACGTAGATAAGCAAGTCGGGCTGCCGCTTGAGATCGTGGTAGCGGAGCCGGCCGTCGCCGCTGGACCATGGGATGGCGAGGGTGGGATCGCCCCCACCGAGTTCGACGGTAAGTTCGGCGTCCATGCTTCGGCGAAACGGAATTGTACCGGCCTCCCGAGGTTGACCGAAACTGTTTCACGGCTTAGGATGCCGGGCACAATCGCAGCGGGCGGGAGACGGCCATGATTCTGGAGATTCAGAAGAAGACGGTTGGGAACGCGGTCGTCATGGAGATGACTGGCCGGATCACGCTGGGGCGGGATTGCCAGCAAATCGAGTCGGACGTGGATGAACTGATCCGCGGCAAGCAGACCCGGATCGTGTTTGACCTGTCCGGTGTCAAGTACATGGACAGCAGCGGTGTGGGAATCATGGTCATGTGCTCGGCGAAGATCAAACAGGCGGGAGGGGAACTGCGGCTGGCCGGCGCTACAGGCGTTGTGGAGCAGACGCTGAAGCTGACTCGCATGAACCTGATCGTGCCGACCCATGCCACGGTGGAGGAAGCATTGTCGGCGGCCGAAGCGGCCCGCGCCGGCTGACCACGTCGCGCTGAGA
Organism: Terriglobales bacterium; assembly: GCA_035691485.1. Lineage (NCBI taxonomy): Bacteria > Pseudomonadati > Acidobacteriota > Terriglobia > Terriglobales > Terriglobales bacterium. The sequence continues at coordinate 3,620 of DASSIZ010000031.1, read as the reverse complement.
CCGAAGGTTACTTCCCAATATCCTCATTCCACAGGTCAGGATGGGCGGCGATGAAGGAGCGCATCATCTCCAAGCACTCTGGATCGCCGAGCACCGACACACTCGTCCCGCCATCGCGAAACAGGTGCTCGGCACCGAGAAAATTCTGGTTCTCGCCGATAATGATGCGGGGGATGCGAAAGAGGAGGCTGGTGCCGGTACACATGATGCAGGGGCTGAGCGTGCTGACCAGCGTCAGCTCCGGCCAATCGCGCCGCCGGCCTGCATTGCGAATGCAGACCACCTCGGCGTGCGCCGTCGGATCGCCCGTCTGCACCCGGAGATTGTGCCCGCGGGCAACGATTCGCCCCGCGGCGTCAGCGAGCACGGAACCGATGGGCAGCCCGCCTTCCTTAAGGCCGGCTCGAGCTTCATCAAGAGCTTCCCGCAGTAGCGCGGCATCGTTCATAGAAAGGCGTAGTAGTTTGCTGAACTCTTATCGTTTAGCTCTTGGCTCATAGCCAAGCCGGATTCGATTGTCCAAGCGGCCCTGTTCTGCCGAAGAGCCAAAAGTTAAGAGCTAAAGGCCCCAGGGTCGGGCAGCGGCTGCGCTTCCATGTCGCAGGCCTGCCGGCACTCAAGGCAATAGTACATGCCGTCGGAGCAGAGGCGGAGGTCGTTAGCTCCCTCGCACATATAACAGTACTTGTGGCACTCGCAGCGAAGCTCTTCCTTTTCGCAAACGATGCACCGGTATGGTACGAACATGCCGCGACTGTAGCGCGAAACCGCGCCGGTGAAAAGGGCGCAGAAGAATACCCTCCTGCTGTTGCGGCAGCGAGAAGAGCGAGAAGGATGAGCGTTCCCACCCCGGCAATTTGGCCCAAATTGGGCCGCGACGATGTTTGACCCACCCCGGAACGCGTGATAACGTAGCGCGTTCATCGCTCGGCAGTTTGCCCTTCTTAGCGGCTGGAGAGTGTCCCGTGTCTTCCACTGCAGATGTTTCAACCGCGACCATTCGCAAGACAGCTCTCAATGCCGTCCATCGCATGATGGGCGCGAAGATGGTGGATTTCAATGGTTGGGACATGCCGGTGGAATACCCCGCCGGATTGATTGCGGAGCATCTCGCGGTGCGGTCGGGAGTGGGCATTTTTGACGTCAGCCACATGGGCGACATCCGCATCTCGGGACGGCAGGCGCTGGCGGCGGTGCAGCACATCACCATGAATGACGCGTCGAAGCTGCAGATCGGGCAGTGCCAGTATTCGGCGATGCTCTATCCGCAAGGAACCTTCGTGGATGACGTCATCGTTCATCGTTTTGGAGAAAACGATTTTTTCTTTGTCATCAATGCCGGCACGCGCGAAAAAGACATCAACTGGGTGCGCGAGAATACCCGCTCGTTCGAATGCAAAGTCGAGCATCTGAGCGACGACTTTACGCAGATCGCGATTCAGGGACCGCGCGGCGTGGACCTGCTGCAGAAGCTGACCGACGCCGATTTGTCCAAGGTGAAGTTTTACTGGTTCACCCGCGGAACGGTGTGCGGGCTGAAGAACACGTTGATCGCCCGCACTGGCTACACTGCCGAAGATGGCTTCGAGATTTACGTGCCCACCGACGAAGCGACAAGCGAGCGCGTGTGGAACGAGGTGATGGCGGCGGGCAAGGAATTCCATGTTCTGCCCTGCGGGTTGGGCGCCCGCAACACGCTGCGGCTGGAAGGCAAGCTGGCGCTGTATGGGCACGAGATTTCGGATTCGACCACCGTGTGGGAAGCCGGACTGGAGCGCTGGCTGAAAATGGACAAGAGCGAGTTCATCGGGCGCAGGTCGCTGGAGCGGCAGCAGGTCGACGGCGTTACGCGAACGCTGGCCGGTTTGGAAATGATCGAGCGCGGCATTGCTCGGGACGGTTACAAGGTTCGCGATGAGTCGGGCCGCGAGATCGGCTACGTGACCAGCGGATCGTATGCGCCGTTCCTGAAGAAGAACATCGCCCTTGCCTACCTGCCCCCGTCACTCTCCAGGTTGGACAGCATCGTCGGGGTCGAAATTCGCGGCCAGGCGGTGAAGGCCAAGGTGGTACCGGTGCCGTTTTACCGAAGGCCGAAGAAGCAGGCGGCGTAGTAATTAATTGGTGGCAACCAGTCATCGAACCCAGTGGAGCTTTCATTTTCTTCGCACCTACGGAGCAATCAATGGCCTATCCGGCAAACTTGAAGTACACCAAAGAGCATGAGTGGATCAAGGTGGATGGCGATACCGGTACGATTGGGATTACCGACCACGCGCAGAAAGCGCTGGGCGATATCGTGTTCGTGGAATTGCCCAAGCCCGGCGCGGCTCTGACCGCGGGCAAGAGCCTGGGAACGGTGGAGTCGGTGAAGGCGGTCTCCGACATCTACGCGCCGGCTTCCGGAACTGTGGCCGAGGTCAATCAGGAGCTCGCAACGGCGCCGGAGAAGATTAACTCCGACCCGCACGGCGCTTGGATGGTGAAGGTGAAGCTCAGCAACCCGGGCGAGGTGAAGAACCTGCTCTCCTCCGCCGATTATGAGAAGTTTGTCGCCGAGGAAGCAGGACACTAGGGGAATTTGTAATTGGTAATTTGTAATTTGTAACTGGAACTTCCGGCGTAGGTTAAGATCTGCGACCGCGCCAACCTCTGCGAAATTACAGATTACAAATTACTCAATTACAAATCCATATGCGCTATCTTCCGAAATCCCCCGCAGACCGGGAGTTGATGCTGCGCGAAATCGGCATCCGCTCCATGGACGAACTCTTCGCCCCCATCCCGGCGGAATACCGGCTGAAACGCGAGTTGGACATTGCGCCATCGATGGCCGAAGCCGACATCATGGACTGGTTCCGGCAGCGGGCTTCCGAGACCGCCGCGTCCAACTACGCCAATTTTCTCGGCGCCGGTGCTTATCACCACTACCGCCCGGTTGTGATTGACACCTTGATCTCGCGCGGCGAGTTCTTTACCGCCTACACCCCTTACCAGCCGGAAGTCGCACAGGGTACGCTGCAGGCCATCTTCGAATTCCAGACCATGATCTGCGAACTCGCCGGCATGGAAGTCGCCAACGCCTCGATGTACGACGGTTCCACCGCGACCACCGAGGCGGCAATGATGGCCGCTCGCGTGACCGGGCGCCCCGGCGCCGTGGTGGCTCGCAGCGTCCACCCGGAATACCGCGAGGTGCTGGCCAGCTACGCCAAGAACCAGGGCATGCCGATCTCGGAGGTCGCCTACCTCGAGAGCGGCCGGGTCAACATGGCGGCGCTGGAAAAGGCGGTCACCGAGGACACTGCGTGCGTGCTCATCCAGTCGCCGAACTTTTTCGGCACGATTGAAGACGTGGCAGCTATCGCCGAAATCGCCCATCGCAAGGGCGCGCTGCTGGTGGGGGCGATTGCCGAGGCGGTGTCGCTCGGCATCGTAAAGCCGCCGCAGGAGGCGGACATTGTCGCCATGGAGGCGCAGTCGTTCGGCGTGCCGCTGAGCTTCGGCGGACCCTATGCCGGCGTCATCGCGACCAAGGAAAAATTCGTTCGCCAGATGCCGGGCCGGCTGGTCGGGCAAACCCAGGACAAGCAGGGCCGCCGCGGTTTCGTGCTCACGCT
>DASSIZ010000030.1 GCA_035691485.1 Terriglobales bacterium | reverse complement strand
AGATGTCAACGAGAACAATGCGTTCCAGTGTGTCTCACGCGAGCAGCGGAGTCGTTGGACTCGATGACGTGCTGATCGGCGGTTTTCCCCGGGATCATCTCTACCTGATAGAAGGCGATCCAGGCACCGGCAAGACAACTTTCAGCCGTTTTTCACCACCAAGAGCGTCGGAACCGGCTTAGGGCTGTGGGTCGCCCAAAGCATCGCTGCGAAGTTCGGTGGCAACATAAGGGTGGAATCGCAAACAGAAGGCCCGCTGCACGGAGCGACATTTTACGTCACCCTGAATCGCCGCCCTCAAGCGGACGCTTCTATAGACTCCGCGGTTCGCTTAGGCTAATAACTATGGCCGCATAATCCGCCGCGCCTGGGCTCTACCGATGCCGGCGCACGCCCGGTGCGCCTGGCGAGAGATCGCGCACTGTGAGCCCATCCGCGACAATCCTACTGTTGTCCTATTGACGCTGCTACAATTCGGCAACTCGATTTAGGAGCGTGGGGTGGGGCTTTCAGCGGGAACTCGACTGGGTCCGTACGAGATTGTTTCACCGCTCGGGACCGGCGGCATGGGCGAAGTCTATCGCGCCCGTGACTCCAAGCTTGGCCGCAGCGTAGCCATTAAAGTCCTGCCGCCTGATGTCGCACAAGATCCCGAAAAGCTAGACCGGTTCCAGCGCGAAGCCAAGGTCCTCGCATCGCTGAATCATCCGAACATCGCGTCCATTTACGGCTTTGAGGATTCTGACAAGCCCGGTTTGGTAATGGAGTTGGTCGAAGGTCCGACGCTCGCAGATCGCATACTCGCCGGCCCGGTACCCGTTGAAGACGCACTGAACATCGCGAAACAAGTCTGCGACGCGCTGGAGTACGCGCACGACCGCGGCATTGTCCACCGTGATGTGAAGCCGGCGAACATCAAGCTCTCCTCCGATGGCGCCATCAAGCTACTCGATTTCGGTTTGGCGAAGGCGCTCGAACACGCAGGCGCGAACACTGACATCTCGAGCTCGCCAACCTTTACCCACCTCGGCACTCAGGCGGGCATGATTCTAGGCACAGCAGCCTACATGTCGCCGGAGCAGGCTAAGGGGAGGACGATCGATCGGCGCTCCGACGTCTGGGCCTTCGGCTGCGTTCTGTTCGAGATGCTCACGGGCAAGATGGTCTTCAGCGGCGAGACCGTGACCGACACGCTTGCTGAGATCGTTAAGTCGGAACCCACCTGGAGCCTGGTTCCGCCGAACACACCGAAACCAATCCGAGCGCTTTTGCTGCGATGTCTCAAGAAGGATCCGAAGCAGCGGCTGCAAGCAATTGGCGAAGCGCGAATTGTGATCGAGGAGGTGCTGGCAGGCAAAGCCGCCCCTGAGGAGAATCGAGCCGCGCAAACACCGGTCTCGTTCATGCGCCGGCGCTCCCTCCTGGGCTGGGTCGGCGGCTTTGCCGCCGGAGCGACGATCGTAGCGGCTGTCGCCGGGTGGATAACCCGTTCCTCACCCGCGGCCATGATGCACTTCAGCGCTGTCACCAGCTTCGCCGGAGTCCAGGCGCAACCGGCGCTGTCACCGGACGGACGCTCCGTCGCATACATCTCCAATCGCGACGGGCATTACAACGTCTATGTTGGACTTGTGCACGGCGCGGAACCGTTGCAGATCACACACGACGCCGCCATGAAAGCCCGTCCCAGTTGGTCGCCGGACGGCGGCATGCTGGCTTATGCGCAGCTCAACAACTCCGGAGCCTGGGACATCTGGGAAGTACCAGCTCTTGGCGGGTTGCCGCGCAAAGTTGTCCTGAACGCGGCTGATCCAGCTTGGACGCCTGATGGGCACTCGATCGTCTACCAGAACCTTAGTGACGAGCAGATTTGGATCGCAGGAACGGAAGGTGAGAACGCTCACGCTCTGGTGCATGGAGTCCCATACCGATGGGAAACGGAGCCGCGTGTATCACCGGACGGCCGACTGGTGGCTTTCGCCGTCCGGGCGACCGGAGGACCTTACGGGGAGCTCGGCGTTGCCGATGTCAGTACTGGGACAGTTCGTTTGCTCACGCACGACTATGCCCTCGCGCTGTCGCCCGCGTGGTCGCCCGACAGCCGCAGCATTTACTTCTCTTCGAGCCGCGGCGGAACGGTCAACATCTGGAAGATCGGCGCGGAGGGCAGGGGCCTGCGCCAGATTACTGCCGGGGAGGGAGACGACGCGGAGATTGATGTTTCAAGCGATGGGAAACGTCTGGTATTCGGCACTATGCGCGTAAATATCGGTCTCTCGCGATTCGATGCCCACGCAAAATCTGGAGAGCCAAACGTAAAGGTTTTGACCACAGACCCAGCCCGCAACGAGTTTGGGCCGGCGTACTCACTGAACGGCACTCGTATCGCATTTTTCACAAATCTAAAGGGAGCTGAGAATGAGAGTATCGGCGTGGCGGACGCCGATGGCGGAAACGCAATACAACTCGTCCGCGATTCGCGCGTGAATTTATTTCCGCGCTGGTCGCCTGACGGGACCCACATCGTTTATGGGTCAAACTCCGACAAGAATATTGAGTATCGCAGTATCGCTGTCTCAGGGGGTGCGCCGCAGACAATCATGAGCGACGCGGCTGATGCCATAGTTGACGTCGGCCGCGATGGCCGCTTGCTCTTTCAAAAAGCGGGGGAGATACAAGTCTTCGACCCGCGTGCTGGTAAACCTGCAACCTTGGGTAAAACGCCGAAATACTTGGGGTTCCTGCGATGGGCCTCAAACGGCAGTTCCGTCGCCTACAGCGTCCTTTCGCCGCAGAAAAATGACCCTGCTGACGGCGTCTGGGTAACCGACTTCAAAACGCCGCCGCGGCAGGTATTTCGTGGCTGGGTATGCTGGTTTGCCGTGGATGCGCTGGACGACATATTTGTCCTCAAGGGCAATGCCGATCTCAACGGAGAAGTGTGGAAGGTGAAGTGGGACGGCTCAGGCGTATCGCGGGTTCCCGGGACTCTGCCACTTCTGGGAAATGTCAATTACATACACACATTCGTGGGCAACCAGATGGACGTTTCCCCGGAGGGTGGCCACATCGTTTTCCAATCGCAGCAGGTGCTCCAGGAGAACATCGGGATCATTGACAATGTCCAGTAGCATTTTCCCGTGACACGATTTTTGTCGGCCACCATCTTTTACCCACATCATCGCGACAGTTTCGAGGCCGTTGCCGGTACCTCATGTCGCTCACTTTCGACAGTTAGCAGGCGCTCGGTGAATCGTCGGTTATCGGAAATTATGCTGCCGGCACACTCGGGCGGAACCTTGCTATGCTGACCTTATCGCGGAACAGCCTTTGCCCACGACCAACGACCAGCGACCGGCGGCCGCCGCGCCAACGGTGAACTGCGAACTTCCCGCGACGGTTTCAGCCACCTCCTCGCGCCCCCTCCGCATCCTCCTTTCCGCCGGCGAAGCCTCCGGCGATATGTATGGGGCCCAACTCATTGAAGCCCTGCGCCGCCGCCGGCCCGACCTGGAAGTTTTTGGCTTGGGCGGCGAGCGCATGCGCGCCGCCGGCTGCGAGACGCTGGTGGATGCCAAAGACATCGCCGTCGTGGGGATTACGGAGATCCTCCGCCATCTGCCCCGCATTTACGCGCGCTTTGGCCGACTGCGCCGCGCCATTGCTCAGCGTCGGCCCGATATAGGCGTGGTCATTGACTCGCCCGCTTTCAATCTGCGCGTGGCCCGCGCTCTGCACCGACGCGGCATCCCTGCGGTTTACTACGTGGCGCCGCAGTTCTGGGCCTGGCGCCAGTGGCGCGCACGTATCGTGCGCCGCTATGTGCGCCAGGCCCTCACCATCTTTCCCTTTGAAGTGGACTTCTGGCGGCACTGGGGCGTGCCCGCGCAGTTCGTTGGGCATCCTCTGGCCGAAGCCGCCCGGCCCAGCGTCAGCCGCGACGAGTTGGCCCGCCTGAACCGGCTTGACCCCACCAAGCCGTGGATCACGCTCATGCCCGGCAGCCGCCGCCGCGAGGTGG
>DASSIZ010000029.1 GCA_035691485.1 Terriglobales bacterium | reverse complement strand
TCCGCCCTCCCGGAATGGCAGCAAGCTGAGCTGCACTTCGATGGCTTCGCCCCGCCGGTTGCGGCGCAGCGTCTCCCGGTCGAGCACGGCTCCGCCCGCCTCTACTGAATCGAGGCACGACTCCAGCTCCGCCTCCTTGTCCAGAGGCACCGACGGCAGCCGGTTTCCGATCACCTCCGCCTTGGAGAATCCGTACAATCGTTCCGCCGCCGCATTCCACTCCAGCACTCGCAGCGAGGGGTCGTAGAGTGCGACCGCGTCCGGCGAGCACTCCAACAGGCCGCGGTATCGCTCGCGCGAGCGTCGCAGCTCGGCTTCCGTGATCCGCCGCTGCCGCAGCACGAACCATGCCGCCCACGATGCGAGTAGCAGCGACGACGCAATCCCACGGCTGATGTACAGGTAATGCAGCGAAACGTAGTTCAGGTCGCGGAAGTAGTGGTTCTCCACCAGCTCCCAGAACGCGAAGACCAGCGCGATGATGCTGATGCTGGACAGCGCCAGCGTCGCCCAGAACCATCGCCGTCCGTGTTCGCTGTCCCGCATGGCAAGCGCGGGTTCCTGGCCCGCGAAATGGCGGACGCGCACACGCCCGCACCCGAACCGATGTTCGTTCGGCGGAAGCACATGGGTCAGTGATACAGGTCACCCTCGGGTGTGAGGCGAGCACCGCCCGCCGCCTCCCCGCTCCCGGGGAGGAGCGGGAAAGCGGGGAAAAGCCTTTTGCGATACGGGGTTACTGTCCCGACGTCGGCGCCGAACCGCCTTTCAGTTCGATAGGATTGCCGGCGAACAGCGTGTTGGCGCCCTTTTCCAGGGCCAGCTTGTTGAAGGCAGCCACGTCGGTCCGCAGCAATTCGTTGAACTCGGCCACGTACACGTCGAGTTCCTTCCTGACCGCGTTCACGTCTTCCATCACCATCGGCGTAGGCGCCTGGTTGTATGGTTGAGACACCGACCGGTAGGCGCTTTGCAGGCGATCGTGCATGCGCGCCAGGTTGTGAAGCCGGGCCACTGGATCGTTCACCCCGGCTACGTTGAACACCTTCTCCTCCACCGTGTTCAGCTTGCGCTGCAGCGCGCGCGCTTGCGCCAGCACGGGCTGGTAGGACGCGTTCTGCACGCCGCTGTTCTCCGCCTCCGGCCCCAACAGCCGCTGCACGGTGGCAATCTGCGATTTCAAGCTGTCCATTCGGTTGATGGACTCATTCATCGCGTTCAGCCAGGCGCGCAGTTCCAGGGCTTGCCGCAGCTGCGCCCGGCCTGCTTCCATGTCGAACGGCATGCGCGGATCGGCCACGACGGCGACGCTGGTGTTCTCCGTTTTGCCCGCCGCCGTCACCGCTACTTTGTAGTCGCCCGGCAGCGCCGCTGGTCCCCCCGGATTGAAAAACTCGTTCTCTTCATCGGGTGGCTTCGCCGAGTTCAGCCGTTTTTCCGCGTCGTACCGCATGTTCCAAGTAACCCGGTTCAGGCCCGCCTTGCCCGGTCCATACAGCGTACGCACGACCTGGCCGCCGGGATCGGTGACCACGATCTTCACCGGCCCGCGACGCTCGCCGCGGCCTTCGCCGGCCGGCTGCTCTTCTCGCTCCGGGCCGGCCTCCTGTGCCCGCACCGCTTCGGCGCCTTGCGGAGCCGCGGCCGTTTCCTGTTGTTGCGCGCGCGGTTGTCCAGAGCCGGCTTGCGTGGGCTGCGCCCCGGCCTGCTCCGCGGCGGGTTCGATGGCCTTCGCCAGGTAATACGAAATCACTGCTCCCAGCGGCGGGTTCGGCGCCGAGAAGTCTCCCCGCGCGCTGAATCCGTGCTTCTCCCCTGCCCACGTGCGCCATCTCACACCCGGCTGCGAGGAATAAAGATGGAAGTCCTGCGCCAGCGCCTGCGGCGAGCTTTCCTCGAGCGGGGTAATGTCGTCGAGCACGAACAGCCCGCGTCCATGGCTGGCCACGATCAGGTCGTGCCCATCCTTGTGGAACTTCAGGTCGTAGATCGGCGCCGTCGGAAAGTTTCCCTTCATTGCCGTCCAGTGTTCGCCCTCGTCGTAGGAGTAGAACAATCCGGTGTCGGTGCCCAGCGCCAGCATGCCTTTCTGGTTGGGATTTTCGCGCACCACGCGCGCCGGATCATTGCCCGGCAGGCCGTTCGTGATCGATGTCCAGGTCCTCCCGAAATCGTGCGTCTTGAAGACGAAGGGGTGATTGTTCTCGACTTCGTGATAATCGAATGCGACGTAGGCTGTGCCGGCGGCGAAGGGCGACACCTCGATCTGCTGCACGCGTCCCCACTCCGGGATCCGTGCCGGCGTGACGTTGGCCCAGCTCTTGCCTCCGTCCCGCGTTACCTGCACCAGTCCATCGTCGGTGCCGGCCCAGATCACGTTCGCATCGCTGGGCGAGATCGCCATCGACAGGATTGTGTCGAACGTCTCGGCGCCGCTCATGTCCAGTTCCACCGGCCCGCCGCTGGGCAGCTGTTTCGACTTGTCGTTTCGCGTCAGGTCGGGGCTGATCGGCGTCCAAGTCTTGCCCGCGTCCGTTGATTTCAACAGCACGTTGCCGCCCAGGTAGACGGTCTTCCAGTCGTTCGGCGCCACCGCAATCGGCGAGGTCCAGTTGAAACGATATTTCAGGTCTTTCGGCGCCAGATCGGTAACGCCCTGCAGGTACGGCCGCACGAAATCCGAAGTGCCAGTGGTGATATTCATGCGCGTGATCGAGCCGTTCTGCGAGTCGGCATAAATAATGTTCGACTTCCCGCCCGCCGGAACGATGTACTCGCCATCGCCGCCCACCGCCGTCCACCAGTCAGCGCCCACGATGCCTCCGCGCGTCAGGCTGTTCGACGGACCGCACCAGCCGTTGTTGTCCTGGAGACCGCCGCACAGCAGGTATGGACGATTGTCGTCATAGGCGACCATGTAGAACTGCTCGATGGGAAGGTTGTTGAGGTATCGCCAGTTCTTGCCGCCATCGGTGGAAAGGTAAGCGCCGCCGTCATTGCCGTTGATCATGCGGCTGGCGTCTTTGGGGTCAATCCAGAACGCGTGATGATCGACGTGGACAGTGCGCCCGATGACCTGCGCCGTCTTGCCCCCATCGTGCGACTCCAGCATCTGGTACGACAGAAAATAAATGTGGTTCTCGTTGTCCGGGGCAACGTGCAGCGTGGTGAAGTAAAAGCCGCGGTAGACATAGCGCATGTCGGAGCTCGCCAGCTTCCAGTGCTCGCCCAGGTCGGTCGTCTCCCACAGGGTTCCCTTCTTGGCTTCGATCAGCGCATAGACGTGATTGCCGTTGGACGGCGCCACCGATAGCCCGATGCGCCCCAGCATCCCCTTCGGCAACCCCTCGCTCAATTTCTTCCACGTGCCGCCGCCGTCGGTCGAACGGTAGATTCCGCTGCTCTCGCCGCCGCTGACCAGCATCCAAGGATGACGCACGAACTCCCACATGCCGGCAAACAGGACCATCGGGTTCGAAGGGTCCATCACCAGGTCGCTCACGCCGGTCGTATCCCCTACGTACAAAACTTTTTGCCACGTCTTTCCGCCATCGGTAGTGCGAAACACGCCGCGCTCCGGGTTCGGGCCCCACACGTGCCCCAGCACTCCCACGTAAACGATGTCCGGATTCGTCGGGTGCACGATGACTTGCGAGATCTGCCCGGCGCTCTCCAGCCCCATGAACTTCCAGCTCGCGCCACCATCCGGGGAGAGGTACACGCCTTTGCCGGTCACCACGTCATTGCGCGGATTCGATTCCCCTGTCCCTACCCACACCAGGTTGGGATTGGACGGCGCCAACGCAATCGCGCCGATGGAAGCCGTCGGCTGCTTCTCGAATACCGCCTTCCACGTCAAGCCGGCGTCGGTCGTCTTCCACACTCCTCCTGCCGCCGCGCCCACGTAATAGACATTGGGATTGCCGGGAATCCCTGCTACCGCCGCGACGCGGCCGCCCCCGGCCGCCGGACCAAGATTGCGAAACTTCCAGTTCTCGAAAAGATCCGGCGTCTTGCTCTCGGCAGCCGCGGTGGAGGACTGCGCCAGCGCAATCGGCAGGCAGACGATCAGCGCCAGGAAAAGAATGAAAACCTTCTTCATCGAGCAAAGGACTGTCATAGGGGTTGCTCCTGCGGGAACTCGGTGGACCGCAAACCGCCAAGCCTAGCGCAAAATTTCGCGCCCGTCACCAGCTAGCGGGTGGGTTGGTATTTCTCGGCGACAAACAGCTTCGAAGCGCGGAACGGGCAATCAATGACTGAGCCACTTTGGTTCCCACGCCATGTGCTCTGCCAGTTCGGGACTGTATTTCCTGGGCATCTGGTAGAGGCGTCGATTTGCGGTCAGCAACCACCACAGGGCCGAACGGCCCAGCCGCGATTGCCGGCGCAGAAGCTTGTACCCGGACAGGTCTCCATGCAGGGAGAGGCGGAAGGCATAATGTGCGTCCTGTACGCCGCGCGCCCAGGAATCGTAGCGCTCGACGTACTCCTGGCGAAGCGACAGACGCCGGCGGAGCCGCTGTTGTATCTGCTCTCCCTCCTCAATGGAATCCAGGTAGGCGCGGTGCTTGCGGCTGAACTGCCCCTGGTGTTGGCGGAGCAGCAGCAGCGGCTCGTAGATGCAGCAAATGGGATAGCGCGCGGAAATTCGTTCGATCAGGTCGAAATCGCCTGCGTAGCGGTAGCCTTCATCGAAACCCCCCAGTTTCCGCAAAACGTCGCGTCGCAATGTCATGTTGGCGATGTTCCCGGTCAGGCTGCCGTGGAAGAACATGATCTCGGCGGCCCAATCGCTGGGAATCAGCCTGGCCTCTTTCACCTGCGGCCGGCGCAGGCAAACGCGTCCCCGGTCGTCGATCACGTGGTAGTAGCAATAGCCCATGCCCCAGCCGTCGAAGCGCGAGAAGTATGCCGTCTCACGCTCCAGGCAATTCGGCTCCATGACGTCGTCTTGCGACCACAACCGGATTCGGTCGCAGCGCGCCGCGGCAAGCGCGCGATTCAATGTCGGGAACAGCCCCAGATTCTTCTCGTTGGCGAAGCGTACGATGCGCGGATCGGAGAAACTGGCCGCAATTTCGCGGCTTTCGTCGCCGGAGCCGTCGTCCCACACGATGAACTCGAATGCCCGCTCGGTTTGCGCCAGCACCGACGCCATTGATTCCCGCAGGTACTTGGCCCCGTTGTGCACCGGGAGTACCACCGAAAGGACGGGTTGCGAGGTCATGTTCATTGGCCGGTCGCGAGAGTTCGACGCCTGCTCTCCTCTACGCGCGCGCGCGTATGCCTCATCAGGAATTCTTTTTCGTTTTGCTTTTCGCGGTGCAGGTGGATCGTCCGCATCGCCCGCAGCGGATGTCGCGCCGAATACGCCATGAAGAATAGCCAGTCGTTGAAGCCGGCGAAGCGCAGCAATCGCCGGCACTCGGGGAAGAACAAGGCGGCGTAAAACAGCATGTGGCTGCTGCCTCGTTCCCGGCCCGGATTGGATACCTGCGACCAGGTTTTGCGCAGCGCCTCGTCGCCGGGATTCGTGCAGGCGAGCAGGCTGCCCGCCTGCAGCGCGCCCGACAAGGTTCCAATCGCCGGGTCCGCGGTCCGCGACGTGCCCAGCGTGAGCGCGAAATTTCCCAGCCGCTCCGGAACGAACATCACGGGAAAGGGAAACATGCGCTCCCGGTAGCCTTCCGTGGCCGCGAAATCGGTGGTCGGCGGAACGCAGCAGTTCTGCAGGGCCGCCGAGCGCGCCACCATCGCTCCCACCGAGTGCAAGCCGTTCAACAGATGCGTCGGCTGCGGCCACCCGAATATCTGCGGCTCCGCCCGCTCCGGCGTTTCCCAGATGTTGCGTCCCGTGTCTGCCCAGGTGCCATCCGCTTGCTCCCGCCAATAACGCTGGTTGCCCCAGGCTACCGATACCTCCGGATGACGTTGCATCTCGGCCAGCAGCCGCTCCAGCAACCGCGGCTCCCACCAGTTATCGTCCTCCAGCACGCTGAAGTAGGGCTCGCTGATCGGCTTAAAAAATCCGTTGAACGAGCGCGTGGGGCCGTAGTTGACCTCGTGCGTTACCGCCGTGACCCTGGAGTCTCCGGTGCGGCGCACCAGGTCTTCCGGGAACGGATCTGCCGGATCGTCGTTGTGCAGTTCGCAGACCCAGTCGCGGAAGGTCTGGTTGAGCAGGCTATTCAGCGCCCGAGGAAGCAACTGGTGCCGGCGATACGTAGTCAGGTACACGCGAACCACGGCCATCCCCGACTACCTCTCCGAGCCGATCAGGCCCGACGACCCTGTCACCAGCATGGTCTTCATGATTGCGCCGCGCCTGGATTGCGCCAGACTCCCCACCATGTGCCGCTGACATGCTGGATTTCGTAACCGTTCATTCGTAATTTCATGCACCCCATGTAGCTTCCCCACAGGTGCCCTCTCATCGATGGATGTGTGTCATGGAGGAGCACGATTCCTTGCCGCCTCATATACGGCGCAACCTTGTGAAAATCATTGATCACGTGCCTCGGATCGTGGCATGCATCCACAATCGCCAGGTCAGCCACCGGTTCGCTCAGGTATTTCGACAAATCCAGGTTCAGTGTGTCGCAGTAGATCTGCTCGACCTGGCTTGAGAATCCCTGGCGGCGATACACGCTCCCGATCTCTTCGCGAGTGAGGGCGTGGGTGATCAGCGTGCCGGTGATCTGCTCCGGCAGCGCATTGACCGTGTACACCCGCGCTTCCGGGCACACCCGGCAGATATTCGCCACCGTGTTGCCATAGGAAGTTCCCAGTTCCACCACGATGCGGGGTTGCTGCGCCTTCACGATACTCATCAGCGCTGAAAAGTCGTCATGCCTGCCGGCGCAAAACGGAGGCAACAGAATGCGGTCCAGGATGGCCTCGCTTCGGCAATCCGCCACGGAAGCAAGCGACGACAACTGCACTGCAGGCAGGCGGTAAGCCCGTTGCATCAGACGGCCGCGATTACGCAACAGGCCTTCGCGAGCCCAGTCGTAGGGATTCGCCCGCAACGCTGCAAAAGAAGTCAGCCACGGCTGCATCATGGCAGCCGCCCGCGAAAACAGTGTCCCGCCGGGTTCCGCCGTTTCGTTGGCCGCTTCAATCCTAGTCATGACTGGCTGCGTGCTCGGCTCGTCTCTCTTGCAGCGGGGTCGCCTTCAATCCCACGGTGCCGAACCAGTGGTCGATTTTGTGGCCTCCATACACGGGAGTTTCGACCACGTCGAATCGGAACAGGGTCGGCACAAATTCGTATTTGTGTTCCTCGCTGTCCCGGAATTGCACCTCCAGGTTGTAGGTTCCGGCAAGCAACGGGAAATCGTCGATCACGAATCCCAGTTCGATGCTCTCACCGGCCTCCACCGGAGGAAACGTCTTCAGATCGTTGGAGATCACGCCCGCAATCCGGTGATTGTCCAGCCCCTGGAAACAGATGTACAACCCGGGGTCTCTCAACTTCACCTTCGCCGTAAATCCGACCCGCACCTCGACTCGGTCGAAGGTCTTGATCACCGGCCCGGTGAGAGACCGGATTCCGACTTCATGTAACACGCAACTGGGAGTTTCATACTGTCCTCCCCTCATGGTGGCCGAATCCACCGACGAAAGGTATTGGTCGGTGACTTCATCAATATCACCATCCGCGATCAGGTTCCCGCGATCCAGAACGATCCCCCGGTTGCAGATCTGCCGCATCGCCGCCATGTTGTGGCTGACAAACAGGATGGTGCGTCCCGACGAGCCGATGTTCCTGACCCGCTCGAAACACTTCTTCTGGAATTGCGCGTCGCCGATCGCCAGCACTTCGTCCACCAGCAGAATCTCAGCTGTCAGATGGACGGCGACGGCGAATGCCAGCCGCACGTACATGCCGCTGGAATAACGCTTGACCGGCGTGTCGAGAAATTTCTCGACCTCCGCGAAATCCACGATCGCGTCGAACTTCCGCTCGATTTCCGCTTTGCGCATGCCCAGGATGGCCCCGGTCAGGAAGATGTTTTCCCGACCCGATAACTCGTGGTGAAAACCCGTGCCTACCTCCAGCAACGAGCCCACCCGTCCTCTCACTTGGGCATGGCCTTCGGTCGGTTCGGTGATCCGCGACAGCAGTTTCAAAGCTGTGCTTTTCCCCGCCCCGTTGCGGCCTATGAGCCCCACCACTTCGCCGTGCTTGATCTCAAACGAGACATTTCGCAAAGCCCAGATCGTTCCGCGATCGGCAGATTGGAAAGAGTCTCCGTTTCGATGAAAGCGTGAGGTGAGACGCCCCATCAGCGCTTCCCGGAGAGAATTCGTGGGACGTGCGCCCAGTCGGTAGCGCTTTCCGAGCGACTCGCAGTGAATGGCTACGTTGCCCATTTATGAATGGTGGCGTGGCCGCATTATATCCGACGTCAGACCGCCGCTTTCCCAACCCTACGTGAGCCGCCTCAAGGTTGTAAATGCGCGCCGAGTTGCTTCATCAGGTTCATCGCGAATTCCCTCGCGGCCGGATTGCGCCCGCGGTTTTCCGCCGGGCTATAATCCGCCCATCTTCATGCAGCGTCGTCTCGGCACCATTGATGCACTACGGGGATTGGCTGCATTTTCCGTCGCCTGGTTCCACTTCACCAACGGCGGACCGCTCCTCGCCGACGGAGTCCTCAAGTCGAGCGGGCATTATGGGTGGGTCGGCGTCGAGATGTTTTTTGTCATCTCCGGCTTCATCATCCCCTATTCTCTGTACCGGGCCGACTATCGAGGCGGCGATTTCAGCCGCTTTCTCCTCAAGCGTATTACCCGCCTCGATCCGCCTTACATCGCCGATATCCTTCTCATCATCGCCATTTCGTACCTCGTGCCCTTCGCACCCGGATTTCGCGGCGAGTGGCCCCACTACACCGCGACCCAATTGCTCTGTCATCTCGGCTACGTCAACTCGATTGTCGGCAGGCCCTGGGTCAACGTTGTGTTTTGGAGTCTCGGCATTGAGTTTCAGTATTACCTGCTGATTGGGGTGCTGTTTCCGCTGCTGGTCGACCGCAGAGGTTCGGTTCGCTTCGGATTTTTATTCGCCCTCATCCTGCTGGCCATCCTGATCCGCCGATCCACGCTGGTCTTTGTCTGGTTCCCCCTGTTTGTCTCCGGCATCCTGACATTCCAGCGCAAGGCGGAACTGATCTCGACGAAGACGATGCTTGGCGGCCTGTTGGTGACAGGAACCGTATGCTGGCTTGTCAATGGCCACTTAGTGTCGATCGTCGTGATCGCCACCGCCCTGGTCATAGCCTTCGTCGAGATTCCTTCCTCGCGCCTGACCGACCTCGGCTTGATCAGTTACTCGATGTACTTGCTGCACGTCCCGATTGGCGGAAAGATTGTGAACCTGGGAGCTCGCTGGGCGCATACCTTGCCGGCGCAGTTGCTGGTGCTCGCTGCTGCCGTCGCCGGAACCATCGGCGCCTCCTGGGTCTTCTACCGCTTCATCGAACTGCCCTCGCAACGGCTTTCGTCCTCGGTTCGCTACCGCGGCCGCCGCGCTCAACAGGTAAGCGAGCCGGCAGTGCTGGTTGCCGCCGTCGGCCAAGTAGAAAGCGCATAGTTTTTTCCGGTTTGCCAGCAACGGCAGCGACCATGCCATTGCGCGCCTGCTCTCGGGCGCAGGGAAAAAAGAAAGGCAGCTTTCGCCGCCTTTCTTTCATCGCAGCCGCATCCCCCATGCAGCCACTAAGCAATTCGCTTAAGACTTCCTTGCCTTGGCCTTCCGTGCGGCCATTCCGGCCACTCCCATCAGACCCGAGCCCAGCAGCAGCATGCTGCCCGGTTCGGGAACAGCGCTCGGCGCGGCCGGGTCTACGACCGAAACGCCGGCGATTGCCGGCCCCCAAGGGCTGTTGGTCAGGCTCGTGAAGGTCAACGCTGTTGGGCTATTGTCGACCTGGATATTGCTGATCGTAATCAGCTGCCATCCCATGTCCTGCGGGGTATTTCCGCCGGCGACCGTGTAGACCCAGGACTGGCTGCCGAAGCTGACCTGCACACTCTTGGATGCCGTGTTGTCTGGGTTACCGGCCAGGTAGAAGCTGATCGTCCAGTAGGATCCGACTGGGACTGTGTTGAGCAGTTGGCTGGTCAAGCCGGTTGCATTGCCGCTGAGGTCGATGGCATTGCCTCCGCTCGGCGCCGCTTGCCACATGCTGCCGCTGACGACATCAATGCTGTCCCCGCCGATAGTCCACCCGGTAAGGTCGGTCGACCCAGCCCATAGCGTCAGGTAACCCCAGGAATTGAACGGCGCCGTCGTCTGGAACGTCCCGTTCTGCACGATGTTGGTGGTGGTATCGGCGTTGGCTACCGACACCAGGGTCGCCAGCGCCACCACCACGCAGCCAATCTGCAAGAGTTTACGCATAAGGTCTTTCCAAGCCTCAGTTGAGTTCGAGTGCCTGCCCTGACAGGAGCAATCCTGGTACCAAATATTCCACCTGTGACCTGTTGCATTCGAAGCTACTTAGAGGCGTGCCAAAATAAGGGTTAAGCGTAGATGCAAATTGTTGCAGCTTGGGAGGGCATTTTCCTAATCCCCCCGCACTACTGCCGACAAACTAGCCCGCGGGGTTGGTTACTTTCGTGGAGGGAACCGAATTGCGGCAAACGCTCACAAAATATCCGCGAAGGTCTTTTCCACGCGCCGAAAATAGTGAAGACCGCCGATCAACAGCAACAGCACCAGACCCACGGAGACCGCCAACATTGCGTTCGGCTTTTCGCCATGCCCGAGCAGCGCCCAGCGGAATCCTTCCACCACCGAGGCCATAGGGTTCACCGCCAGGATCCACCGCCATTGCTGCGGCACCGCCGACGCTGGGTACCCCACCGGCGTGGCCAGCATCCAGAACTGGGTCAAGAATCCCAGCGTGTATTGCACGTCCCGGTAACGAACATTGACCGCCGACAGCCAGATGCCCACGGTCAACGAAGCCACCACTGCGAACAGGACGTACAACGGCAGCAGGAGCGCGTTCATGCCCGGAACGATACGGTAATATGCCATCATTCCCAGCAGCAGAACGAAAGCGATCACAAAATCCAACAGCCCGGCAAGAATCGACGAGATCGGGATCACCAGCCGTGGAAAGAATACTTTGTTGATCAGGTTCTGGCTGCTCACCAGGCTATTGCTCGATTGCGAAAGGCCAAATGCGAAAAGCTGCCACGGCAAGAGGCCGCAGAAGGCAAACACCGGGTACGGCACCGGCACTGGGACTTTTGCCACTTTCCCAAACAGCAGGGTGAAGATCACCATCAGGAACAGCGGCTGCAGCAGCGCCCAAGCTGCCCCCAGGGCTGTCTGCTTGTAGCGTACTTTGATGTCACGCCACGCCAGGAAGTAGAGCAGTTCGCGGTATTCCCAAATCTCGCGCAGGTTCACCGCCGATAGTCCGCGCGACGGCGCAATCACCGCCACGCTCGACGCCGGCGCCTCCGCCGCGATCTCGATTCTCTCTGCGCTCACGCCGGTGGTCGGCACAGGACCTCCTCAAGCCGCTGGCGGAATCTTTGAAACGAAAAATTGGTTTCCAGCCGGTGTAGTCCGGCTTGTCCCATCTTCTGTCGCAACGTCGCGTCTCTGATCAAGGTGACAATGGCCTGTTCCAGGCTGCGTGGGTCTCCCGGTACCGCCAGCAGCCCCGTCTCGCCGTCCATGATCACCTCCGGCACCGCGGCAGCACGTGCCCCGATACAGGGCTTGCCATATTGCATGGCCTCCAGGAACACGATGCCGAATCCCTCCTTGAGACTGGGAAGTACAAACATGTCGCACGCCTGGTAGTACAGCGGCAATTCCTGTTCGGCGACGCGCCCGGTGAATCGGACTTTATCATCGATCCGCAGCTGTGCCGCCAGCCGCTGCAGGCGCGCTTTGCCTGTCCCTTCCCCCACCACTACCAGGAGTGCATTCGGAACCTGTTTGATGACGCCCGGCATCGCTTCCAGGATCAGGTCAATGCGCTTGTAGAACTCGGTGCTGTCCAGACGCGAGACACTCAACAGCATCGGCCCCGGCCCCAGTCCTAGACGGGAGCGAGCATCTCCGGAACTGGTGCCGCCATAAAACGGATCGAGCGTGTCGGGAAACTTGGTAAACGCCAGCCCATTCAGCCGGTTATGCAACCGCATCTCGTCACGCGTGAAATCGCTTACCGCCAGCACTTCGTTCACGCGGCCAACACCCCAACGCTGAAACACCGGAAGCGATTTCCATACTTCAATGCCGTGCGCTACCAGGATGGAATAGATCGAGGGCGCCGCCCGCTTCATGAGCGGCAGGATCGGGCAGAAGTTGACGTGACCGACGATCACGGTGGTGGAGCTCTTGGCGTGCCGCACCGCTGCCGCGGCAAACGCCGCCGTCTTGCGCTCGAATGAGCGACAAGAAACCCGTTCGGGATCGAAATATTGCGACTGGTAGCCGGCGCGGCGACGATCATTCAACACCAGCAGTTCGACCTTCCATCCCTGCGCCGAGGCGATGCCGTCCAGGGCCTTCACCAGCGAACGATTGAATGTCTGGATACCGCCGACGGCATCCAACAGGTCCGTCAGCAGCACCAGCACGTGCTGCTGTCCGCTGCGCGGAGCGCCGCGCTCCGCCGGCGAGCTGTGGTGCGACAACGATGACGCAATTGGTAATTCCAATCCCGGTCCTGCCGCCGGGGCCTCCGTCATCCGCACCTCGATGGGCGCCGCTGCGGTGGCGCGAGAAGCAGCGGCCATCGCCGGCTGTGTTTCCATCACGCGCGACAGCACGGACAAGGCCCATGGCCTCGACCAGTGCACCCCGCCTTGCCGGAACTGTTGCCACAATTCTTCCACCGCCCGGGAGCCGAACAGCCGCCGGTCCTGTACATCCGCCTCCAGTTCTCCCGGATCTTCCCGCAGCCATTCCCCGAAGGGAAAGCTGAACCCTTTTTTCGGCCGATCCCACACCATCCGCGGCAAGTTCTCTCCCAGCGCATTGACCAGCAGCGGCTTGGGACTGCGTCCGCGCAGTCTCTGCGCCGAAGCCACCCCTAGCACATACTCCACCACGGGATGGTCGAGGAACGGCACGCGCACTTCAATGGAGTGCGCCATGCTCATAAAGTCCGTGTCCTTCAGCAACTGGTTCTGCAGGTAATGGTGAAACTCCAGGCTGACCAGCGCATCCACAAAGGCGCCCGGCTGCTGCTTGGGCGAACCCGGGATCCGCACTCCGAGGTCCCGTACTTCGCGCTCGGTAACGCCGAGTAACTCCTGGATCTGCTGCGGCCCGAACAAGCCCCGGAACAGCAGGTACATGTTCTGCTGCGTGGGATTGATCAGGTAAGTCAATTTCTCGCGCCGTCCATAGGGCAGCCCGGCGTTGTACGCCGTCCTCACCATCGGCGTGCGCACGACCTTGGGTATGTGCGACATCAGTTGCGAGGCGCAGCTCAGCATGGCCGCGTGCTTCAGATGCTGATAGCCGAGAAAAATCTCGTCGCCCCCGATTCCCGCGAACACCACCGTCAGCCCGAACGCCTTCGCCGCCTTGGAGACGAAATACGTGTTCACGCCGTCCACGGTGGGCTGATCCATAGCTTTGAAAATTCGCGGCAATTCCTGGAAGAAGTCGCGCCGCGTCAGCCGAACTTCGCCATGTTGCGTGCCGTACTGCCGCGCCACCGCTCGCGCGTAGACCGACTCATCGAATGCGGGCTCGTCAAAAGTGACCGATACGGTTTTAATGGGCCGCTGCCCGGCCAGGCTCGCCAGGGCTACCAGTGACGAGGAATCGATTCCGCCGCTCAGAAAAATTCCCAGCGGAACGTCGCTCACCGAGTGCGCTCGTACAGAGTCGGTAAGCAATGGCAGAATTTCACGTTCCGCATCCTGGGTATCCCGTTCGGAACCGAAGCACTGGTGCAGGTCCCAGTACTTGCGGACGGCCACTTTGCGCCGCTCGCACGACAGCAGGTGGGCCGCGGGCAATGCGTGCAAGTTCCGGATGGTAGTCAATGGCAGCGGTACCGATCCCAACTGCAGGAAGCGCACCATCGCTTCCACGTCGTGCTGCTGCGGCACCAGTCCGCTCGCCATCATCGAACGCACTTCGGAGGCGAACAGCAGGCGCTCGTCGTCCGCGAAGTAATACAGCGGCTTGATCCCGAAGCGGTCTTTGGCAAGCAGCAACCCGGGTGCCTCGCCAGTCCTCAACAGGGCGCAGGCAAACATACCGCGGAGCCTCGGCAGCAGCCCTTCTCCCCACTCCTCGTACCCGTGCAGCAGGACTTCGGTGTCGGAATCGCAGCGGAAACGGTAGCCGCGTTGCTGCAATTCGCAGCGCAGTTCGCGGAAGTTGTAGATTTCTCCGTTGTAGGTGATCCAGGTGCGGCCGTCGGCGCTGCCCATCGGCATGCGCGCCTTTTCCGACAAGTCGATGATGGACAGCCGCCGCGCTCCGAGCACGACCTGGATCCCTGAACCCGCGGACGCATACTGAAAATCGTGGCCCCGCCCGCGCGCCTCCACTTCCCGCCGCAACAGCGGCTCGTTGCCGACGCTGTCGGGATACAAAACCCCCCAATCGTTCGGCCCGCGGTGAACCTCGGCGTC
>DASSIZ010000028.1 GCA_035691485.1 Terriglobales bacterium | reverse complement strand
CCCACGCCCTCGCGATCGATGACGGCAAACGGGTCCTGCTTCAGGATCCCTTCCGCCACGTACCTGGGCAGGAACTTGTTGATGTCGTCGCGCGAGAAGCCGTAAGTGGTCTGCGTCAAATCGTTGGTGCCGAAGCTGAAGAACTCGGCATCCTTGGCGATCTGGTCCGCAATGATGCAGGCCCGCGGCAGCTCAATCATGGTTCCGACCAGGTAGTGAACGTGTTGTCCCTTCTCCGCGAACACTTCCTCCGCCACGCGGCGGCAGATTGCCGACTGGTTCTCCATCTCCTTCATCGTGCCGGTCAGCGGGATCATGATCTCGGCGTGCGTCTTGATGCCCGCCTTCTCGCAATCCACTGCCGCCTCGATGATGGCCCGCGCCTGCATCTCGGTGACCTCGGGCAGCGCAATCCCCAGCCGGCATCCGCGGAAGCCCAGCATGGGGTTGAACTCATGCAGCTCTTCGACGCGCGCCAGCACCTTGCGCAGCTCTTTCAGCTTGGGAGACTTCGGCTTGGTCGCCTCCAGCACCGCGATCTCCACCATCAGTTCCTCGCGTTTGGGGAGGAACTCGTGCAGAGGCGGGTCGAGCAGACGGATGGTTACCGGCAAACCGCCCATCGCCTTGAACAGCCCGGCGAAGTCAGCGCGCTGCATCGGCAGCAGCTTCTTCAGCGCTGCCCGGCGGTCCTTCTCGTTGTCGGCCAGGATCATGGCGCGCATGTGATCGATGCGGTCCTCGGCGAAGAACATATGCTCGGTGCGGCACAGTCCAATGCCTTCCGCCCCGAACGCCTTCGCCTGGATGGCATCGCGCGGGATGTCGGCATTAGCGCGCACGCCCAGCTTGCGGTAGGGCTCGCTCCAGCTCAGCAGCGTCTGCAGTTCTGGATCGTCCACCGAGGCCGGAACGGTGTTCAGACGTCCCTTGATCACGCGGCCGGTAGTTCCATCGAGCGAAATCCAATCGCCTTCATGGAATTCCTGGCCCTTCACCGTCATCGTCTTGTGGTGCTCGTTGACGCCGATGTCGCCGGCGCCCGCCACGCAGCACTTGCCCATGCCGCGCGTGACCACCGCCGCGTGGCTGGTCATGCCGCCACGCGAGGTCAGGATGCCGACCGCCACTTCCATGCCGTGAATATCTTCTGGCGTGGTTTCGGCGCGCACCAGGATGACCGGGTTCTTCTTCTTGCCAGTGCCCGCCTTCACCACCGCTTCATCGGCGGTGAACACGATCTGGCCCACGGCCGCGCCCGGCGATGCCGGCAATCCCGTGGCCAGCACTTCCACATTCACGCCCTTCTCGTCGAGCCGCGGAACCAGGAAGTCGTACAGCTGGTTCGGTTCCACGCGCATGAAGGCTTCTTCCTTCGAGATCAGCCCCTCATTCACCATCTGGATCCCGACCCGCACTGCCGCGCGCCCGGTACGCTTGCCGTTGCGCGTCTGCAACATGTAGAGCTTGCCCTCCTGGATGGTGAACTCGAAGTCCTGCATGTCCTTGTAGTGCTTTTCCAGCCGCGTGGTGATGTCGCGCAGCTGCTCGTATACCTGGGGCATGATCTTGTTGAGCTCGGCGATGTGCACCGGCGTGCGGATGCCGGCCACCACGTCTTCGCCCTGCGCGTTCATCAGGAACTCGCCGTAGAACTCCTTGTCACCAGTGGCGGGATTGCGCGTAAAGCCCACGCCCGTGCCGCTGGTCTCGCCCAGGTTGCCGAACACCATCGCCTGCACGTTGACTGCGGTGCCCAGGTTGTCGTCGATGTTGTTAATGCGCCGGTAAGTCTTGGCGCGCTGGTTCATCCATGAGCGGAACACCGCGTCGCGGGCCATCACCAGCTGCTCTTTCGGGTCCTGCGGGAAATCGCGCTTGGTATGCTTCTTCACCGCCTGCTTGTAGTCCTTGATCACGTCCTTCAGCGCCGATGCATCCAGGTCGGTGTCCAGCTTGGCCTTCTTCTTTTTCTTGATGCTCTCGAAGACCTCGTCAAAAACCGCCTTCGGGACTTCCAGGACGACGTTGCCGAACATCTGGATCAGCCGGCGATAGCTGTCGTAAGCGAAGCGCGGGTTGTTGCTGCGCTTGGCCAGGGCTTCCACCGACGTATCGTTCAGCCCGAGGTTCAGGATGGTGTCCATCATGCCGGGCATGGAGAACTTCGCGCCCGAGCGCACGCTGACCAGCAGCGGATTTTCGCCCTGCCCCAGTTTCTGGCCCTGGATCCTTTCCAGCCGCGCCAGCGCTTCGTTCATCTGCCGGTCGATCTCCGGCGAAAGCTGCCCGCGCATGTACTCGCGGCAAGCCTCAGTTTGAATGGTGAATCCCGGCGGGACCGGCAGGCCGGCATTGGTCATCTCCGCCAACCCCGCTCCCTTGCCACCCAGCACATCTTTCATCTTCCCGTTGCCGTCGGCCTTGCCCTCGCCGAAGAAGTAAACGTACTTGGCAGCGCCTTCTTTCGCCGTCGCCATTTTGGGGCTCTCGACTTCCATCGTGGTAGTGCTCATGTGCTCATCCTTTTCTTCTATGAAGACGTTTGAATTTCAATCCCGATACTGCGCTGATGAAACCTTTGAAACCTTCTGAAACCGTCGACCGTCGACTACTTCTTCTCCGTCACGATCTCCGAGAAATCCGCAATTGTCGAAAACTCCCGCGACAATGCCTGCAGCAGCGCCAGCCGGTTGGCCCGCAGCCGCTCGTCCTCCACCATCACCATCACCTTGTCGAAGAACGTGTCCACCGCCGGGCGAATCGTCGCAATCTCCGCCAGCGCGGCCTCATAGTCCGCCTGCTGTGACAACTCGCGCACCCTCGGACCTACCCGCTGCATCTCCGAAGCCAGCGCCTTCTCCGCGTCGTCGCTCAAGAGGTTCTTGTCGAGAGACTCACCGATCTGCTTTCCCGTCTCCCTCGCCTGACGCAAGATGTTCTTGATTCGCTTGAACGCCGCCGAGATCGCCTCGAAATCTTCCGACGGCCTCACCTTCGCCACCGCCTGCGCCCGCGCCACCGCATCCACAACATCATCGGCGCCGGCCGCCAGCACCGCGTTCGCCACGTCATATGCGAATGCCAGCGCATCCCGGAGATAAAATTCCAGCCGCTCGCGGGTGAAGGCCAGCAGCGGCTGCAGCAGCGCGTTTCGTCCTTCACCAGACTGCACCGACGCTGTGAATTTTTTCTCTGCCTGCGATGCCGCGTACGCGCCCAGCGCGTCCCGAAACAAGATTCCCATGCTCAGCGGAAGCTTGTGCTCCGCCACCGTCTTGATGATCCCGTTCGCCTGCCGCCGCAGCGCAAACGGATCCTTCGACCCGCTCGGTATCAGCCCCAGCGCGAACATGCCGGCAATCGAATCCGCTTTGTCGGCGATCGCCAGCACCGCGCCCTCGATCGTACGCGGCACCCTGTCTTCCATCGACTCCGGTTTGTACTGGTCGTAAATTGCG
>DASSIZ010000027.1 GCA_035691485.1 Terriglobales bacterium | reverse complement strand
CTGCCGTCCAGGTTGAAACTGTAGCCGGTAGGAATGACGAAGGCGACAATCTGGCGCGGCACGCCGATGGCCTCCATCGCTTCCATGGCGCGCGGCAGGGCAGCTTCCGAGGAGGTGGTGGCGAAGGCGATGGAAGCCGGTTCCGCAATGGCCTTCAGCATTCGCCGTATCGGCAGCCGGGTCATGAGCGCGATCGGCAGCAATACCCCGAACAGGAAGACGATGAGGGCGACGTAAAGCGTCGCCAGCAGTTTGAACAGGTTCACCAGGATGCCGAGTCCCATGTGTCCGACGGTGTTGGCAATGGCGGCGCCGACGCCGATGGGAGCGAACATCATGACGATGTTGGTGAACTTGAACATGGTTTCCGAAAGGCTCTCGCAGAAAGTCAGCATCGGACGGCGGCGCTGGTCGCTGAGCAGCGCCAGCGCAATGCCGAAGATGATGCTGAAGACCACGATCTGCAGCACCTGGCCGTCGGCGACGGACTTGGCGATGTTCTCCGGGAAGGCATGCAGGATGATGTCGGTGGCGGTCTGCTTTTGTGCCGGCGGCAGCTCGGCGTGCAGCGCGGGCGGGGCGTTCACTCCGACCCCGGCCTTGCTGATGTTGATGGCGGCAAGACCGATGAACAGCGCCAGCGTGGTGACCACTTCGAAGTAGATGAGCGCCTTGACTCCCATGCGGCCGACCTGTTTGAGGTCGTGATGTCCGGCGATGCCGACCACCAGCGTTCCAAACAGCAGGGGAGCGATGATGGTCTTAATCAGGCGCAGGAAAATCAGGCTGAGGACCCGCAGGTTGATGGCAAAGGCGGGGAAGTCGTGCCCGATCTCCGCGCCCAGAACCATGCTCACCAAAATCCAGGTGGTGAGCGAGCGCCGGGCAACGGCATAAGGAATCAGGGCTGCGATGGCAAGCCAGCGGATAACGGCGGTAGCGGTCGCGGGAGCGTGAAACAGGCCGTATCGGTCGCCAATGAAAAGCACGGCGGCGGCGAAAAACAGCGCGAGCGCGGCGATGAGGGAGCGGGACTTCATGGCTTCAGCGCAAGGCGTCTTCCAGGGCGGCGCTGGCGTCGGTTTTTTCGTCGCGGTACTTGATGATGACTGGCGCGTATACCGACAATCCCCACTCGGACGCCTTGCCCCGGTCCAGCGCACGCGAACCCGGCACCACCACCGCATTTTCCGGAACCACCAGCGGCTGATTGCCAGACGCGCGATAGATCTGGCCGCGCACCACGTCGTATAGCGGCGTGGAACGCGTCAGGATGGTTCCGGCGCCGAGCACGGCGCGGCGCTGCACCTGTGTGCCTTCGTAAACGCCGCAGTTGCCGCCTACCAGGACGTCGTCTTCGATGATGACGGGAGCCGCGTTGACCGGCTCGAGCACGCCGCCGATCTGCGCCGCCGCGCTGAGATGAACGCGCTTGCCGACTTGCGCGCAGGAACCCACGAGCGCGTGCGAATCCACCAGCGTGCCTTCGTCGACGTAAGCGCCGGCATTGATAAACATGGGCGGCATGCAGATCACGCCCGCGGCCACGTACGCGCCGCTGCGCACCGAAGACCCGCCCGGGACAACGCGGACGCGATCGGCGGGGGTGAAGCGGCGGACCGGGAAGGTGTCCTTGTCGACGAACGAAAGCGCGGAAGTGCCGCTCATGTCGGCGATCTCGCCCAGCCGGAATCCCAGCAGGATGCCCTGCTTCACCCAGACGTTGACCTGCCACTTGCCGCCGCGCTTTTCGGCGGCGCGGATGTGCCCGGCGGTAAGGGAGGCCAAAAATTCGCCGAAGACGCGACGCGCGTCTTTTCGATCCACCGCTCCGCCCAGGGAAAACAGGCGTTCAATGGCGGGTTGCAAAGACTCGGTGGAGGTCGGGGACGATTCCATGGAGCGGCAGTATAACCAAGTCAGAAGTTAGAAGTCAGAAGTAAGAAGCGGGTCCGCACAGTAACGCCGTACCGGCTAATACTTTAATCTCCTGTTTCGAGGTTGACCTGTGGCGCAAAACGCTGGATTATACGCAGTCCTGGGGCGGGTTCCATCCACCCGCTGCCCGGCTCGCATCAGAGTCATACATGGAGCGCCTGGTACCGCTGCTGGGGAGGACCCTGGTCATCGTCGCCCACCCCGACGATGAGGCGGTGGGGTGCGGTTCTTTGCTGCAGCGCATGCGGGAGCCGCTGATATTGTTCGCCACCGACGGCGCGCCTCGCGATCGATACTTCTGGGAACGATACGGATCGCGGGAAGCCTACGCGCGGATTCGCCGCGAAGAAGCGCGCAAAGCGCTGGCGGAAATCGGTGTCAGCCAATTCGAGTTCCTGTCTCCCGCCGACAATCCCCAACAGCTCTTTCTCGACCAGGATTTATTCCTCAACATTCCGCGCGCGCTGGAGGCAATTTCCGAGATCGTCACCCACATGCGGCCGGAAGCCCTGCTGACCCTCGCCTATGAAGGAGGCCATCCTGACCACGATACTTGCGCCTTCCTGGCGTGGTGGATCGCGCGCGAGCACGTTTTGCCGGTTTGGGAGATGCCGCTTTACCACCGCACGAGCGACGGCGTGGTGGTCCGGCAGGAATTCATCCTGCCGGAAGGCAACGAGGTCCTGTTGGATGCCACGCTTGCCGAGGTGCACCGCAAGCGCAGGGCGATCCAGTTATATGTATCGCAAGACGATATATTGACCGAGTTCAATCCCGCCGTCGAACGCTTCCGCCCGCAGGCTTCCTACGATTTCAGCCGTCCGCCGCATCCCGGCGTCCTCAACTACGAAGCCTGGCGCTGGTCGGTGACGGGTTCGCAGGTGGTGCAGGCATTCGGCTGCTGCATCGACCGCCACCTGCACCAGGCGGAATTCACCCGGCAAGGCTCGGCCATCCGGGGCCTGGCGTAATCGTGCGCCGCAGGTTGCGAATTCTCTACATTGCGTATCCCCTGTTGCCGGTGACGCCGGAAAGCTGCGGCGGCGCCGAGCAGGTCTTGTGGACCCTGGAAGGCGAGATGGCGCGCCGGGGCCATCGAACCGCCGTCGCAGCCTGTGACGGCTCACAAGTTTCCGGCGCCCTGTTGTCTACGGGCGCGGCGGCCACGGAAGCGGATCGCTTCGAAGAACGAAATCTGGAGCATGTCGGTCGCATCCTGGGCGCGCTGGCACAGGTGCAAGGCTCTGGCGGGCGCTTCGACATCATTCACGATCACAGTGGGAGCTTCTGGCGTCATGCACGCCAGGTCGATCTGCCCGTACTCGCGACGCTGCATCTCCCGCGCGCCTTTTATCCCGATGACACCGTTGAGAGCGTGCCGCAAAATCTGTATTTCAATTACGTGTCCCAGTCGCAGCGCGCGACGTTTGCCGATTTGCCTCATGCTCTCGCGGTGGTCCGCAACGGTATTCGGGTGCAGGATTTCCCGGCGCCAAGTGGCGAGCACGAGGATTACCTGTTATGGCTGGGCCGCATTTGCGAGGAGAAGGGCGCACACGTTGCGATTGACGTCGCTCGGCGTGCCGGGCGGAAACTGGTGATAGCGGGCGACGTGTATCCGTTCTCTTATCACGAGAGCTATTTTGAGCGCGAGATCCGGCCGCATCTGGACAATGAGCGCGTCTCTTATGTGAGACGGCCCTCCCTGGCGGTAAAAATCGGCCTTCTGCGGCGGGCCAACGCGGTGCTGCTTCCCAGCCTGGTCGAGGAAACCAGTTCGCTGGTCGCGATGGAAGCGGCGGCTTGCGGCACGCCCGTCGTAGCATTTCGCCGGGGAGCAATCCCGGAGGTGGTGCGCGAAGGCGTGACTGGGTTCCTGGTGGATAACACCGAGGAGATGACCGGCGCGCTGCAGCGGGTCACTGAAATAGATCCCGTATCATGCCGCCGGCACGTGGAAGCAAATTTCTCCGCCACCCGCATGGGGGCCGACTATGAGCGCCTCTACCGCGAAGTGATTGCGTCGTGCGGCGGTGAATCGCATCGCACTGCCGCGTAAATCAAGTTCCCAAACCGAAAACGCGCTCGAGGGCGAGCGCGCTCCATCATTCGGCTGCTGGTTGGCGGAATTACGACGCGATGCTTGCCACCTTCTCCAGTTCGAGCTGCCGGACAAGCTTCTCCAGCTTGGCCCGGTTTTCCGGTCTCATGCGGACCAGCGGCAAGCGGTAATTCTCTTCGATCTTGCCCATCATGGCGAGCACAGCCTTCACCGGCCCGGGATTTGACTCGATGAAATTCGCCTGCATCAGCGGCAGGTAGCGGCGATGGATAGCGCGCGCTCTTTTCCAGTCATTGCCCAGTGCGGCGCGCGTCATCTCCGCCATCTTGGCGGGAATTTCATTTCCCGCCACGGAAATGATGCCCACTCCGCCGAGCGAGATGACGGGCAGGGTAACGGCGTCGTCTCCGCTGAAGACCAGGAAATCCTCCGGCACCGCGTTGCATACGTCGGCGATCTGCGAAATGTTGCCGCTGGCTTCCTTCACGCCGATGATGTTCGGGATCTGCGCCAAACGGGCCAGCGTAGCGGGTTCGATGTTTGCGCCGGTGCGGCCGGGCACGTTGTACAGGATGAGCGGCTTGTCCACGGCGTCGGCGATCGCCTTGAAATGCTGGTACTGGCCTTCCTGCGTCGGCTTGTTGTAATAAGGCGAGGCGGTCAGGATCGCATCCACGCCCTGCATGGCGGCGACGGTCTTCGCCTTTTCAACCGCGTCGCGCGTGCTGTTGGAGGTGGCTCCGGCGACGATCGGCACGCGGCCGCGCGCCACCGCAATCGTAGTCTCGATGACTCCAAGCCACTCTTCGCGCGACAGAGTCGGGGTTTCGCCGGTGGTCCCGCAGGGGACCAGAAAGTCGATATTGCTTTCCACCTGCCAGGCGACGAGCGCGCGCAACGCCGGCTCGTCAATTGAACCATCGGAGTGGAACGGGGTTACTAGGGCTGTGCCGCAGCCGTAAATCTGCTTCATAGATCAGCCTCGGGACTCTTACAAGTCTAAACGTTCGACCCGGAAACGAGAACTTTAGCGCAAATCCCGGAAGATGTCCTTGAAATCATAGAAGCCACGCTTGCCCCGGAGCCACTCGGCCGCGCGCACCGCGCCCTCGGCGAAGCCGCGCCGGGACTTGGCGTCGTGCACCAGGGTAATGGTGTCGCCGGCGGATTCGAATGTGACCTGGTGCAAGCCGACGACCTCACCCTCGCGCACGGACTCGATGGGCAGCTCCGATTGCGCCACGTCGCGGATGACATCGCGAATCGTAGCGGCCGTCCCGGAGGGCGCATCTTTCTTGTGCACGTGGTGCTTCTCGAGAATCCGGCCCTGGTAGCCATAGCGGATGGCGGGCGCGGCCGCGCGCACGATATCGAAAAACAGATTCACGCCGATGGAAAAATTCGGGGCAAAGAGGAAGCCGATGCCGCTTTGCTCGACCATCTTCTTGATCCGCGGAATCTCGCCATACCAGCCGGTGGTGCCGACCACCATGTTGGCGCGCGCTTCCACGCAGGCGGCGATGTTTTCCAGTACCGCGCGCGGCGTGGTGAAGTCCACCACCACGTCAATGCCGCGGAGAGCGTCGCGGGTGAGCGCGCGCGCGCCCGCGTTCTCCGGTTCCTCCAGGATGGTGACGTTGTGACCGCGCTCTCGCGCCACTTCCGCGACCAGCGAGCCGACCTTGCCCAGACCCCCGAGGATGATGATGTTCATGGCGGCTCCGAGGAACGAGAGTAACGCCGGCGATGCCGAGATTGTAGAACACCGTGGGAGTTGCGGCCCTGGAAGCCGAAGCCGTTGCGCCAATCAGTCGCGCGCGAAGACTTCGGGGTCGGGGTCGGCGAAGAAGACGCCGTGCAACCGCCGCACCGCTTCGGGCACATCGCCTTCGTCGATCACGAAAGTGATGTTAATTTCCGACGCTCCTTGGGAAATCATCCGCACGTTGATGTCGCCGAGCGCGGCGAATACCTTCGCCGCCACCCCCGCCGTGTCGCGGATGGCTTCTCCCACCAGGCAGACAATGGCGTTGCGCCCGGAATACTTTACATCCGCAAGCTTCTCCAGGTCGGCGGCAATGGCCGGAATCGCTTCGTTGGAATCCACCGTCAGCGACACGCTCACTTCCGAGGTGGCGACCACGTCCACGGCGCAATGATGGCGGTCAAAGACGTCGAAGATGGATTTCAGGAACCCGTGCGCGCCGAGCATGCGCGTCGCCACCACGTCCACGATGGTAATCCGCTTTTTTGCGGCGATGGCCTTGAAGGTGCTGCGGCAGTGCGGCGCGCGCGCCATAATCTTAGTGCCTTCGTTCTCGGGATTACGCGAATTGAGCACCAGCACCGGGATGTTTTTCAGGATGGCCGGCAGCAGCGTCGCCGGGTGCAATACCTTGGCTCCAAAGTACGCCAGTTCCGCCGCTTCCTCGAAACCGATGGACTTGATGCGCAGCGCGTCGGGGCAAAGGTTGGGATCGGTGGTCATCATGCCGTCCACGTCGGTCCAAATCTCGATGCGAGTGGCGTCCAGCGCGGCGCCGACGATGGCGGCCGAAAAATCCGAGCCGCCGCGGCCGATGGTCGTCGTGACTCCCTCGCGCGTGGCGGCGATGAAGCCGCCCAACACCGGCACGCGTTTTTTCTCGAGCAGGGGACGCAAGCGGGCGCGAACGCTGTCGTTGGTGTCGTCCATCTGGGGCACGGCCCGGGTATGGGCCGCGTCAGTGATGATGCACTCGCGCGAATCCACCAGCGCCGCCTGCAGGCCGCGCGCGCGGAAGGCCGCCGTCACCAGCTTGCTCGACAGCCGCTCGCCGAAGGAGAGCACGTTATCGGTGGTGCGCGGCGTCAGTTCGCCGACCGCGGAGATGCCGCGCAGCAAGTCGTCAAGGGCATCGAAGTCGGCCTCCAGCTCGCCGTGGAGTTCGCCGAAGATGGAAGTTTCGAGCAGCTCCGAAGTGGCGTTGTAGTGCCGCTCGCGGACGGCGCGAGAAAGTTGCAGCGCGGAGTCACGATCTCCCGCGCCCGCGGCACGCGCCATCGCGACCAGTTGGTCGGTGACCTTGGCCATCGCGCTGACCACGACGACGGGATCATGGGCCAGGCGCTTGCACACGATCTGCGCCGCGCGATCAATTGCGGTCGCGTCCTCCACCGAGGTCCCGCCGAATTTCATTACGATAGCCATCAGCTGTCAGCTACCAGCTTTCCGCCGAAAAACCCACCGCGGATGCACGCCGATTCTACTATCAGCGCTTCTTCGCGCTGAGCTGCGCCAATTTGCGTTTTCGACTTAAGCTGCGATCGGCTTTTGGAACAGGACGCAGTAGCAGCCGCCAGGCCAGGTTTCAAAAGCGCGCACCGCGTCGAAGCCTGCGCGCTCCAATTCCGCGGTCGTCAGCTCGCGCCGGATGCCGTGCCCGCCGCGGTTGGACGGAATTCCCTTGGGCGTCCATGGCGCCAGCAGCAGGCGAGGCGCGAAATCAATCACCGCCAAAGTCCCGCCGGGACGCAGGGCGCGCAACAGGCTGACGTCCATGGCCGCCGGATCGGTCAGATGATGATAGACGCCGCGCATGTAGACCGCGTCGCAACTGTTTTCCGGGATGTTGCAAGTGTTCGGCGTCGCAGCGATCACCTCGACCTGGTTCCATCCTGCCTTCTGCTTGCGCCGTTCGAGCTTGCGCAATTTGACGGGATCGGTTTCGATGGCGTAGATGCGCCCGGCGGGTCCGATGCGCGCCGCGATCAAGGCAGTGATATCGCCGGTGCCCGCGCCGACATCACCGACCCGCGAGCCCGGCTTGAGCGCCAGCAATTCCCACAGGCGCTCCGCCTCCAGCTCGAGCCGCTGCTTGCGGTACTCGTAATAGGTTATCGCGCCTACGGCGACGGCGCCGGCCGGGGCCGCGAGAAGCAGAAGTTTGGCGAGCTTTTTCATCTTGGTGTCGATGGCGAACCAGCCTTCAGTCTCCCAGGTATCCTTGGGCCTTCAACAGTTCGGCGTTCAGAAGAGCAGCCCCGGCCGCGCCGCGAATGGTGTTGTGCGACAGGACGGTGAACTTCCAATCCAGCACGCCGCACGGGCGCAGGCGTCCCACGCTCACCGACATGCCGGCGCCGCGGTCCACGTCGAAGCGCGGCTGAGGATGGTCGGGCGCACAGTCGTAGATGAGCGGCTGCTCGGGAGCGTTCGGCAGGCGCAATTCCTGCGGGACGCCGCGAAAACCGCGGAATGCCTCGATGATCTCCTCCGCCCGCGCCGGCCTTTTCAATTTCACCGATACCGATTCCGTGTGCCCGTCCTCGACCGCCACGCGGTTACACTGCGCGCTCATGGCGAAATCGGCGGGCCGGATGCGCGCCGCTTCACCATGGCCCAGCAGCTTGCGCGTCTCTTCCTCCATCTTTTCTTCTTCCTTGGCAATGTAAGGGATGACATTTCCCAGGATGTCGAGCGAGGCTACGCCCGGGTACCCGGCCCCGCTGACCGCCTGCATGGTGACCACCATCACTTTCTCGAGGCCAAAGCTGCGGTGCAGCGGCGCCAAGGCCATGGCCAGCCCGATGGCGGAACAATTCGGGTTGGTGACAACGAAGCCGCCGCTGTCCTGCCGCCAGCGTTGCGCGTGCACCAGTTTGACGTGATCGGCATTGACCTCGGGCACCACCAGCGGCACATCTTCCTGCATGCGCAGGGCGCTGGAATTGGAAATGACGGCGCAGCCATCGGCGGCAAAGCGCGGTTCTAAATCGCGGGCAATGTCGGCGTCGAGCGCGGCAAAAATCACTCGTGGCGCTCCGTTGGGCGCCGCCGGCGAGACTTTCATACGCGCCACCATCGCTGGTATCGGCGTGCGCAGCCGCCAGCGCGCCGCCTCTTCGTAGGGCAGGCCGGAGGAGCGGTCCGAGGCCGCCAGCCACGCCGGCTCGAACCACGGGTGATGCTCCAGCAGTTGCAGAAACCGCTGTCCCACCACTCCGGTCGCGCCCAGGATGCCTACAGGAATTTTCGAATCCATCGTCGGCTGCTCAAGTTCAGTGTTTTTTGGATTTTACACGAAACGCTTCCGCCACTCGGCAAGCGGGAAATGCCGGGGTCGGCGTCAGGGCAGCGTCTGTTCCGGGGAGACTTTGTCGGCTTCGGCCGCCGCTGCCAACTGCATCTTCGCGGTCTCCATGTAGGCGCGCCAATGCCGCCAGACAATGCGCAGGCTGGCCATGATTGGAATGGACAGGTACACGCCGATGACGCCGGCGATCTCGGCCCCGGCGAGAACGCCGAACAGCGCCGCCAGCGGGTGCAGTTCGGTGCGCCGACCCATGATGCGCGGGGCGTTGACGTAGTCCTGTATCAGGCGCCACACGCCCAGGCAGATCAGGAGGATGATCAGGTGCTTGTAGGCAGTGACCATCGCGATGAAGAGAATGGCTACAGCCGCCGCCAGCGGCCCCACCACGGGGATAAATTCCAGCGCCCCGCCCACCGCTCCCAGCACGACCGCGTATTGCACCCCGAGCACCAGCAGGAGGACGGTATAAACAACCGCTGACAGCACCGCCAGGATGAGCTGCGCCCGGATGAAGTGGGCGAGCATGATGTTGATGTCGGTCAATACCGCGTCAAGAAATTCGCGTTCGCGGCGGCGGCTCAGCAGATCAATCGCACCCTGCGCGAAGGCGCGGCCGTCTTTTAAAAAGAATGCTCCCAGGATTGGCACCAGCAGCAGCCACCACGCGCGTTTGGCCTCACCGGCGAGCTTGCCTGCCGCGGTCTTGGCCCAAGCCATGATCTCATCCTGATGGTCGGCGAGGAGATGCTGTAGCTTGAGCTGCGTTTCATAGCTCCATCCCCGCTGTGCTCCGATGGTAAAGGCAATCTGGCCGCTGGCGAACTTCTGGAACAAGCCAGGAAGGGTCTGCGCCAGGTGACTTGCTTCCGCGGCCAGGCGAGATCCCAGCAGGTATCCGAACAACCCCAGCGCCGCCGCAAAAGCAAGGTAGACGATACCGATGGCGCGCCCGCGCGAGCCCTTCACCCACAGCTGCACATGAGAGACCAGCGGGTCAACGAGGTAGGCGAAGAAGATGGAGAAAAGGAAGGCGGTGAGCGTCTCGCGCGCGCCCCAGACGAACGCCAACACTCCGGCGAAAACCAGGATGGTGAAACCTACGCGCGCGGTGCGTGAATCGAGAAGCGGCAACCAGCCCGTAGGATGGCCTCCGGGAAGCGCAAGTTGGCCTGCGGCCGGCCTAGTCTCTTACCACTTCGATGGCGTCGGCCGCGATGTAGATCCGAATCAACTTGTAGTCGTTATCCAGCCACAGGCCCCACTGCAAACCGTCAGTTTCAAGGTTAAAGCGGCTGAGTTCGCGTTTCTTGCCGTGGACGTTGATCGTTTCCCGGCCGACATACTCGAAGTTGATCAGCAGGGAAGTCCGCTGGCGCGGGATCAGCGCGCCGAATTGCGCACGTTTCAGCTTGCAGGCGCCGTTGGATGGATCGGGGCGGCAGTAGCCGGCCAGGTAGCGCCACGCCAGCACTTCGCGTTGCGAGAAGAAATAGTCATCCAGGATCACGGTGGAGGGCGGCAGGATGTACTGCTGATCGATGGGCTTGTCGGCCGGCCCGGTGCTGATGTGCTGCAGCAGCAATTGCTCTTGCGGTTCGATCACCGCGGTGGCCTTGCTGGGGCTCGCCTCGTTCCAGGTATAACGGCGCAGGTCGCCGTTGCTGGACAGCACCAGTTCCGCCGATTGCACCGATTTGCTGCCATCGTCGGCGCGGAACTCCGACTTGGCAACGCTGGAATCCGCCATCTGCTCGATTCGGAAGGTCTCTGTGCCGATGCGTTTTCCGTTGACATACACTCCGAAAGAACCCGCGTCCACCATTGTCCCGGCCGGCGCCGCTTTCTTGTCCTTGTCGCCCGCGAAGGTGAAGCTTGCGAGAACCATCGTTAGCGCCGCGAGTTTACAAACAAACTTCATTCCATTCCCCCGACTGAACCCTGAAAAACCGAATTCACAATGTGTTCGACAACCTGCTGCGGTGTTCTTCCGCCGGTCTCGACCCGCAACTCTGCTGTCATGTAACTGCCGCGCCGCGCTTCGTACAATTGGCGAAAGAGGTTCGCGTCGCGCGCCAGAGGACGCTCCGCGCCGCCGGCGGCACAGCGCTGGCGCAGTTCTTCCACCGGCGCATCCAGGAAAATGGTGCGAATGCCGGGTTGCCGGAGCAAGTCGGCATTGCCGGGATAGATGAACGCGCCGCCCCCGACGGCCAAAACGTAAGGCGGCGCGGTACTCTGCAGTACGCTGCTCAAGGTCGCCGATTCCTGTCGCCGAAAATACTGTTCTCCGTGCACCTGGAAAATCTCGGCAATGCTGCGTTGCTCGCGCCGGACGATCTCATCGTCGAGGTCGATGAAGCGCCATCGTACCTTTTGCGATAAAAGCCGTCCCACCGTGGTTTTGCCCGCGCCCATGAATCCTACGAGCACGATCCGCCCGGCGGACTTCGATTTTGCCCGTTCTTCCCGCTCTGCGGTCACACGCACGCGTCCGCCCAGCCGTCAGCCGGATTGCCAGTTGCTGGTTACTGTTTTTTCACGCGGATTCTACCACTGAATGTTCTAAGGTGAACCGAGGAAGCGCCTGAGTTCGACGTGCCGGCCAAAGATTTTCCCTGCGCCAGTGCCATGGTGGGATGCACCGGCGGTGTGAGCGGGAAATCGTTTTCCACAGCGCCGGTCACCGATCGCGCGGTGACATCGACGGAGGCGCTCGCCGGCAGCTTCAGGTCGATATTCCCGGAATGAGTACTGAGGGAATAAACCCCTCCGCCGGCAAAATCCCCGGAGTAGGTGATCGGCCCCCCGGTCGTGTTCACGGAAACGCTTTTTCCGGTGACATTATTCAACGACACCTGGCCGCCAACCGAAGTCGCTTCCACGAAACCGTCATTCAGGTCCACCAGTGTGATCGGGCCGCCGACCGTGCGCACCCGCACGTGGGCATTGCAATTGAGAACATCGACTTTGCCGGTGTCGGTGTCCACCACTACGTCACCGCTTACGCCCTGCACCTGCACCGGCCCGCTGGCAGTCCTGACCATGACATTGGCGTCGGCAGGCACCTGGATCTCGTAATCCACTCGCCCGTCGCTTTCGCCGGTCTGCTGCAGGTAGTGAGTGCGCAACTCCACGCGGTTCCCGCTTTGCGCGGCATCCACCTCGACCTTGGAAGAGCCGGGCACAGCCGTTGCCACGACGGCGCCTGGCTGCGCGGCGCGCACCCGCACCGTGCCGTAGTCGTTGACCACGGTGACGCTCGCGCCCGCGTTCACGTTGTAGCGGAATTCTTTCTTGTCGGCAGCGGATGCCCCGGCCGCAAGAACAATCACGACCGCCAGGTCCACCGCCGCGCGTAAGGTTCTCTGTCTCATCGTGAGTCCCGCCAACTGCCGGCGGGCACTGCATTCCCGATTGACCGCTTCTCTTGCGGCCACCGATCGCACCTTACCGCAAGGACTGCGTCGCCAGCTCGTACATCATTGCCTTCTGCTCGTAGGCCGCACTTAACGATTGCCGGGCGTCCCGGTCATTCGGGTTTTCGGCCAGCGTCTTCTTCGCGTCAGCGATGGAGGCATTCACGATCCTGAGATTGTTTTCATACGCCTGCCGGCTGGTTGGACGCACCGCTGTCACCTGTTCCAGGAGTTGCTGGTCGTCCTGCTCGGTGGCAATGGTGTTGATTGAAACCGGTTGCGGCGCGGCGGCCGGCGCTTCTTCTACCAGCGAAGCTTGCTGGCGCTGCCGGTTCCGCTCCACCAGGAATATGGCGAAGGCAATCAGAATGACCGCTCCCAGCGCGCCAATCCAGGTTAGGGGTCCTAGAAGTCTCCCCCGAGCGCGGGCTGGCCGGATCATTCCCTCGCGCTCCAGCGAATTCTTGATGCCATCCCACACCTTGGGCGAGGGATCCTCCATGGGCACCAAAAGCTTCGCTTGTTCGGCGATGTACCTCAGGTCTTTGACCAAGTCGGAACAAACCGGACAATCGCGCAGGTGTTCTTCCTCCTCCGCCTTTCCCCCGGTCTCGATGATGTACGGTAATACCCTTTGAAACTCAGCGCAGGTCATGACATCCTCTCCCCGTTCTCCTGCCCCCATCTCATGTCGTGCCTCCTCAAGCGCGTTTGGCGGCCTTTTCGGCTCTGCTGGTCTTGAGAAGGTCGCGCAACTTCATGCGCGCCTTGTGGAGCTGAGACTTGCTGTTGCCGATCGAACATCCCATCATTTCGGCAATCTCGTTGTGTTCGTACCCTTCAATATCGTGCAAAACGAAAATAATCCGATAGCCCGGCGGCAGGCTTTCAATCGCCCGCTCCAGGTTTACCCGGTCAATCGAGCCCGCCAGTACGTTGTCGCGGGCACCGATGTCCTTCTTGGGGCCGTCCTCCTGCTGCGGCTCCAGGCTTTCTTCCAGCGAAACCTCCGGCAGGCCTTTCTTGCGCAGGTGCATGAGCACCACGTTGACGGCGAGCCGATGCAGCCAGGTGGAGAAGGCACTCTCGCCGCGGAAGGTGGCGATCTTGCGATAGAGCTGCAGGAACGCCTCCTGCGTCAGGTCCTCCGCCTCGGCCGTGTTGCCGGTCATGCGCAGACAAAGCGAGTAGACACGGCGCTTGTGCAGGCCGTACAGACCCTCAAACGACTCCGCATCGCCCTGCTTGGCTCTATCGATCGCTTCTGCTTCCGAGAGCCCGGAGGCAATAGTTTTCTTTTGTTGTGTCAAAGCCTTCTTCAGGCCGCTATTTTGTGATGCGGCTAAGTAGCTGATCGTTGTATCACTTCCAGTTACAAGTGCCCAGAACCGGGCAAGTACAGGGGCCTGCCATGCTTAGATGCACGAATCTCGGATGCAGCCGCGATGGCAATGCGGCTGAAGTATGGAGAGTAAAACAGCAACTTTGGTTGCCCGCAAAGCGATTCACTATTCGCTCGGCGGGATAGTACCATTTCAGTGGGTCAGTCCCGGTAATCACGGCCATGCGCGTAATCAACGTTGAAATCAAGGCCCGCTGCCACCACCCCGATCGAGTGCGCAACCTGCTGCGCTCGCGCCAGGCGCGGTTTGCCGGTCTTGACCACCAGGTGGATACCTATTTCTGCGTGCGCGAAGGGCGTTTGAAGCTGCGCGAAGGAAACATCGA
The DNA here is from genome assembly GCA_035691485.1 of Terriglobales bacterium. Taxonomy (NCBI): domain Bacteria; kingdom Pseudomonadati; phylum Acidobacteriota; class Terriglobia; order Terriglobales; species Terriglobales bacterium. The sequence continues at coordinate 23,740 of DASSIZ010000027.1, read as the reverse complement.
AAATTCATTGATTTCGTACCGGCGCGGCAACCAGGCTACTCCGAAGACCAGCGACGTGCTGCTTTACGCGGTCAAGCCGGACCCCGGTTTGAAGGAGATTCTGTCGAGAGTATTCGGCGTGCTTGCGGTGGTCGACAAGCAGCGGGAGATCTACTACGTCGAAAACATCAAGTTTCACATCGACACGGTTGAGGAACTGGGATCGTTTGTGGAAATCGAGGCGGCGGGCGACGAGCAATCCGATCAGGCAAGCCTGCTCGAACAGTGCCGCGACTACATGCGGCAATTCGCGGTCGCCGAACCAGACCTGATCGCGGAATCGTACAGCGACATGGTTTTGATGTTGAAGCGTAAGGGCGCGTGAGCGACACCACAGCCGGCGCATGGAAAGATCACTGAATATTGCGGATTGCGATTCCCCGGACCGAGCCAGCCGTTGACCGCTACGAGCTTTTGGCGGTGATCGTCTCCAGCCCGTGCGCGTTTGGTCCCATCTCGTTGCGCCGCAGCAGCCACGAGAAGAACACCGCGAAGAACCCGAGCGCGGAAAAGATCCACATGCCCATCGCGTAGCCGTGAGGATTGTCGGCGCCGGCATGGGAATGATCGTTGGCCCATCCGATCATCAGGTTGAATCCCGCCAGCCCGATGTTCTGGATCATGGTCATCAGCCCGTACGCCGTTCCCAGCTTCGCCTGCGGCACGATGTAAGCCACCGAAGGCCACAGGATCGCCGGGACCAGCGAGAAAGCCACGCCCATCATGGCCATCGGCACGTACAGCGAGATGCTGGTATAGGCCATCATCAGGTAAACCGGGATCAGCAGGAAGGAGCCGGTGATCATCAGCAGCGTGCGCCGCCCGATCTTGTCCGCCATCAATCCGAAGGCAGGCGTGCCGAACATGGTGAACAAGGTAAGAATGCTGACCAGGAATCCGCCCAGCTCGCGCGAGGTGTGGTGCGCGTCAATGAAGAACTTGATGGCAAAAGTTTCAAAGGGAAAAATCGCCGAGTAAAACGTGATGCACAGCAGCACGATGTAGAGATAAGAGATGCCGAACATGCGGCGGCTGGTGATCAGCAGCCGCGTTCCCACCACGGTCACCACCGCCCAGAAGAAATAGGTCCAGTCGTGTTTGGGATAAACAGCGACGGCAATGAGCGCCAGGACGAGCACGATCCAGACCGGATCGCGCCGCTTCCAGTCCCGTGAAAATTCCTTCAGGTCAACCTTGTCGGTCTCGCCGGCGCGTCCGAGGGAATAGTTTTTCTCGGCATAGACTTCCATGACCCAGTAAATCAGCGGGCCGATGGTGCAGAGCGCGCCAAAAGCGACCGCGATCAGCAGCGGCGAGCGCCAGTTGGTGTAGGCGCCCTTGGCCCAGGTCGGCGAGTTCTGCGCCAGCCACGACCCGAAGCGCGCGATCATGAGATTGATTCCGAAGGCGAAGCTCAGTTCTTTGCCGCGAAACCATTTAGCGACCCCGGTGGTGATCGCTACGATCAGCGATTCCGCGCCCAGGCCGAAGATCAGGCGTCCCGCAGCCATCACGTGCAGCTGCGGAGACGTCACCGTTACCGCTGCTCCGAGGGTGCACAACGCGCCAAAAATGAAGGTGGATTTGCGCAGTCCAAGCTTGTCCACCAGGATTCCTCCGACCAGCACCATGAACACGTTCGGGATGCTGTAAATCGCCTGCAGCAACCCGATGGCGGAATCGGAGAAGTGGAGCTGTGTGGCCAGCAGGTCGGCAACGGGAGCGATGCAGTCGTACACGTAATAATTGCCGAACATCGCCACGCTGATGATCGCCAGCACTGCCCAACGGTAAAAGCGGGACGGTTCCGGTTTCGTCACGACGGATGACGGGTTGAGATTGGCAGGATGCGCGGTGGAATCGCTCATGCGGATTCCGCGAGGGCGGAAAGCGTGAGGATATCAGAAGAAAGGCTCCAGGCCGGGGAGCCTGAAGCCTGAACTGCTGAAACCTGAAGCCTGCGGCCTACCTCGAGAGCAGTCCCGCTCCGGCGGCAAGGAATCCCACCAACGCCGTTAAAGGCAGGATGGAGCCGCCGGCGGGAAGCCGCCCATTGTTCACCGGCGACTGGTCCTGGTCAGCGGGATTCGAGGGAACATTGGCCTGTGCCATCTGCGTCCCTCCCGGCGAACCTGCCTGGCTCTGGTCGCGCGGCGGCGTGCTGTTGGACGGCGGACCGGGCTGGCTTACACCCGGTGCCGGCGCCGGGTTTGTGGTCGGCTGCGAGACCGCGGGCATATTGCCGTTTTGCTGCGTGGTGCCGGTCGCATTACCCGCCCCCACGGCAGCGCCGGACAGGCCGCCCACGTTGGTTCCGGGCTGGGCATTGATGCGGTCGATGTCCTGGTTGGTGTACACGTGGGCATTAGCGCCTGCCACCTGCTGGCGGTTCTCTCGCGCGACTTCTCCCAGGCTTCTGCCATCCAGATTGCCGCCTGCCACCAGGGAAGATCCGGAGCCAACTCCGCGGTCAAACAGCGATGCGTTCCCGACAATCCCGACGCCGCTATTGAAACTGGGCGACGTCGCGACGGTGGTCTGCTGCGGTGGAAGCGTTTCCACCACGCTGGCCCCGGCGAACGAGAACTGCGGAACGGTGGTAATGACGCGCGGCGAGACGGGTACCTGGGCGGTCGAAGTCATCGCACCGGCAGTGTTGCCCGGGGTTGCATTGGTGGCGCCGATGGCGGTCACGGTTGAGCCCAGGTGAAGCTCCGGAGTGACCACGACTGGAATCGAAGCCGGCGCGCTGATGAAAGCCGTTCCGGTGCTGGTATTCAGGCTGCTCGTGGTGCCGCCGAAACCTTGTGTCGCGACCCCATTGGCTCCGGTTGGCGCCCCGGTTGTGCTCGGAGCGGTGCTGCCCGCCATACCTGGTGTCGCTCCCGGGCCTCCCGGAGTGGTGCTTCCTGCCATCCCCGGAGTGGCGCCCATGGACCCTGTTGCCGCACCGCCCGATGGCGCCGCCTGCGCCGCTGCCCATACCGAGACTGCCAGCAACACGATCAAACCCAAAAAACGCTTCATAACCGACTCCTCGGTTCAGAGTGCCTGATTGAAGACGCACCCGCACCCTCTGACCTTGTAAGTAGGATTACCGATCGATAAGCGGGGATGCCAGGAACTCAGAAAGTGCAAAGGCACAAGGCTCAAGGAGCTTAGGATCCGACAAATCTGGCGTAGAGGCTGCGGGCAATGGCGGTGTCGGTGGTGCCTTTGATGATGGCGCGTCCGTCCGGAAACAGCGTGAGTTCATACGGGTCGCGCCAGAACTTGAGGACGAACTCATTGTGGCGCACCGTGCCGTGCGCTTGCAGTCGTTGGCTGATCTCGCGGAAGTCAATCGGCCTTTGGTGATCGTGGATTTGCACGGAATTGCGGCCGCACAGCGTGATGTGCGGTCGTCCTTTGCCGGCCAGGTGAATGAAATTCCGCTCGCCGCAGGCGCGGCAATCCTGGCGGGCTTGTTGCACCGAAATTTCGGAGCGCTGGTTGCGCCAAAGGTCGAACGACAACAGTGTGCACCGCATGGCCTGGCGCGCCCCGGCCAGGAATTTCAGCGCCTCGGTGGCCTCGATGGCCGCAACCGTGGCGGCCGCCGAATTCAGGATTCCCGCCGTGTCGCAGGTTTCGAAGGTGCCCCGCGGCGACTCGGGAAACATGCAAGCCAGGCACGCAGTTTCGCCGGGCAGTACGTTCATGGTTACGCCGTAGCTGCCTACGGCGGCGGCATAGATCCAGGGAACGCGCTCGCGCACCGCGTAGTCGTTCAGCAGATAGCGGGTTTCGAAATTGTCGGTTCCGTCCAGAATCAGCTGCGCCCCGCCCAGCAAATCCTCGATGTTGGCGGGCGTCAGGTCGGCGACGTGCCCTTCCACCACCACGCCGGAATTGAAGGCTGCAATTTTTCGCGTCGCCGCGATGGCCTTGGGCAAGGACTCGGCAGCATCGGCTTCATCAAACAGGGACTGACGCTGCAGATTGCTGGGCTCGACGTAATCGCGGTCAATGATGCGGATCTTTCCCACGCCCGCCCGCGCCAGCAATCCGGCGGTAGCGGAGCCGGTGGCGCCGCAGCCAACCATGACGATCTGCGAGGCACCGATGAGCCGTTGCCCTTCGCTGCCGATGCCCTGAAACAGCACCTGCCGGGAGTACCGTTCCTCGGGAGTTAACGACATTCTCAGTCCTGGGGGGTTCTCAAAGTATTATAAGTGGCGACAGCGCTGAGTTCCCGGCCAAAGCAGGGCAGGCGGCTTGTCGCCGAGGCTCATCGAAAAGCATCTGGACAGGTGCGGTGCCGGCTGGCGCCGCTTGCCGACAACCATGGTATTGATCCGTGAAGCGCGGGAACTCGCGCCCTGGCGCGGGGCCGTCGGCGTATTCGCCGTGGTCTTGGCATTGGTGTCGGCCAGGGCGCAGGAGCGCGCGCCGGTGGTCGGCGATCCCCCTGCCAGGGCGCCCATTAACGCTTCCATGGTGCCGGCGCTCAGCGCAGGCAGCAGCTACCAGGGCCTGAAGGTCTCCAGCATCGACTTTCGCGGCGTTACCACGGATGCCGCCATCATGACCAACCTCCGGCAACTCGTCTCGCCGAACCTGGACCAGCCCCTGGATCGCCAGAAACTCGGCCGCACGGTGCGTGCGCTCTATGCCACCGGGTTATTTGCCGACGTGCAGGTGGAGGCGCAGCGCAAGGCGCAGAACGAAGTCTCGCTGGTGTTCATCGCCACCGAAAACCTGTTCATCGGGTCGATCACGGTGTTTGGCGCGCCCCGCCGGCCGAGCGCAAACCAGTTGCGAGATACCAGCAAGCTGGAATTGGGCAGGCTCTACACCCCCGCCGCGTTGGAGCAGGCCATCCAGCGCATGAAGAGCCTGCTCGCTGAAAACGGCTATTACCACGCCGAGGTCACGGCCAGCGAGGAGCGCCATCCCGAGTCGCAGCAGATCAACATCCATTTCAGCGTGACCCCCGGTCGTGTGGCACGGGTCGGGGAGGTGAGCGTCACCGGCAGTCCGGGGATGGGAGACGACGAGATCCGGCGAATTTCGAAGTTGCGCCCGGGAGATGCGGTCACGGCCGAGCACGTTACGCGCGCCCTCACCCGGCTTCGCAAGCAGTACTCCAAGAACGGACGGCTGGAAGCGCAGATCAGCGTTGTCGATCGGCGTTACCATCCTGACAGCAACCGACTCGACTATGTATTCCGCATCGTGCGTGGGCCGGTGGTCGACATCTCGGTCTCCGGCGCCGAAATCACCCGGGGCAAGTTGCGGCGCTATGTGCCGGTATACGAGGAGCACGCCGTCGATGACGACCTGCTGAACGAAGGCCGCCGCAATCTTCGCGATTACCTGCAGACGCAGGGATATTTCGACGCCGAAGTGGATTTCACCCGTCGCGACGACCCGGAGAAGCCCCAGGAAGTGAAAGTCCTCTACACGGTCGAGCGGGGCGTGAAACACGAGTTGACGAACATCACCATTGAGGGCAATAAATACTTCGCGGCCAGCCTGATCCGCGAGCGCATGGCCATCCAGCAGGCCAGCCTGTTGATGCGTCACGGACGTTTCAGCCAGGAATTGTTGAACCGCGACGTTGCCAATGTCCGCGACCTCTACGTGGCCAACGGTTTCGAGCAGGTGAAGGTGACGGGTGGTTTCCAGGACGACTACCGCGGCCAGAGGGGCCGGATGGCGGTCTTTATCAACATCGTAGAAGGGCCGCAGACGCTGGTATCTTCGCTTTCCATCACCGGGAACCACGCGGTTACCGAAGACCAGCTTCGCCCGTTACTGACCACGGCGGAGGGCCAGCCGTATTCTGAAACTAACGTGGCGCAGGACCGCGACAGCGTGTTGAATTACTACTTCAACCATGGCTTCCCGGACGCGGTGTTTACCTGGGCGGTGAAGCCGGTGGCGGACAATCCCACGCGCCAGGACGTCAGCTACACCATCGAAGAGGGGCCGCAGGTTTTTGTCGACCGAATTCTTGCCTCCGGGCTGCACTACACCAAGCCGGGCATTGTGGTGCGACAGTATCAGCTCAAACCGGGTGAATCCCTGAGCCAGTTGCAGCTGCAAGACACGCAGCGCCGCCTCTATGATCTAGGCGTCTTCAACGCCGTCAACATGGCGGTGCAGAACCCCGACGGGCAGGCGCGAAACAAGGATGTCTTCCTGCAGTTCGAGGAAGCGCGGCGGTGGAATTTCACCTACGGCCTTGGCATCGAGGTGCAGAGCGGCGCTTTCGGGACGCGGCAGATTCCGACGGGAACGACCGGGGCCAGCCCGCGCGTCAGCTTCGACGTCACCCGGCTGAACTTCGCCGGCCGGGCGCACACCATCAGCTTCAGTTCCCACGTCGGCCGACTGGAACAGCGCGCTCTGCTCAGTTACGACGCGCCCCGCTTCCTGGCCACGGACTACCTGCGGCTGACCGTCAGCGCCTTCTACGACAATTCTCTCGACGTGCGGACGTTCACCTCGCAGCGGCTGGGAGGTTCCACCCAACTGGAGCAAGTCGTCAGCAAAGCCACCAGCCTGCTTTATCGCTTCACCTACCTCCGGGTGCGCGCTTCGGACCTGGTGATTTCACCTTCCCTGATACCACTGTTTTCCCAACCCGTGCGCGTCGGCATGCCTAGCCTGACCTACATCCGCGACCGCCGCGACGATCCCATTGACACTCACAATGGAAATTACAATAGCTTCGATACCGGCGTAGCCTCGGGAATTTTCGGGTCGGAAGCCGCATTCGGCCGCTTCCTCGGCTCCAATACGACGTATCATCCCTTCCACGCCCGGCGCTGGGTCTTCGCGCGCAACCTGCGCATCGGCGTGGCCGAACCGTTTGGCGACACGGTGCAGGTGCCTCTGCCGGAGCGCTTCTTCGCCGGCGGCGGGAACTCGCTGCGCGGCTTTGCCATCAACCAGGCGGGACCACGCGACCTGACGACGGGCGAACCGCTGGGCGGAAACGCGATGCTGGTGAACAGTCTTGAACTGCGCACGCCGACCGTGACCTTGCCCTGGATTGGAAGCAACATGGGATTTGTCATATTCCATGACGCGGGAAACGTCTTTGCTCGCACTAATGACCTGGCGCACAGCATCTTTCGCTGGTCGCAGCCGCATCCCGACCTTTGCATGCAGGCCGCCACCGGCAAGCAATGCGACTTCAGTTACATCTCGCACGCGCTGGGCGGAGGGCTGCGGTACCGTACGCCGATTGGGCCGGTGCGCCTGGATTTTGGCTATAACTTGAACCCGCCCTTCTTCCCCGTGTACCCGGACGCTTCCAATAACTTTGCCCCGTTCCGTTTCCAACAGAGCAGTCACTTCAACTTCTTTTTCAGTGTGGGGCAGACCTTCTGATGCGGCGCATGCTCCAAGTCGTCGTGTTGGCAGTGATGTGCGCCGGAATCATGGCGGGCGAGATTATCGACCGCGTCGTCGCCACGGTGAACGGGCAGCCCATCCTGCAAAGCGATTGGGAAGTGGCCATGCGCTGCGAGGCGTTGCTGGACCAGCGTCCGCTGCAATTCACGGCGGAATCGGCGCGCGCCACGCTGGACCGACTGGTGGACCAGGAGCTGTTGCGGCAGCAGATCCGCAGCTTCCAGTTGAAACCCGCCGACGAAAAGCAGGTGCACAGCCGTCTGCAAGAGATCCGCAAGCAGATTCCGGGCGCAGCCAGCGATGAGGGATGGAAAGCAGCGCTGGGCCGTTATGGCCTGACGCAGAAAGAGGTCGAGGAGCGCGTTGCCGACCAGGCGGAGATGCTGCGCTTCATTGATATCAGGCTGCGTCCCACGGTGCACGTGGACCGGCGGAACATCACGACCTATTACAACGAAAAGCTGCTGCCGGAGTTGAAGGAGAAGGGCGCCCCGGCGGTGCCGCTGGCGGAGGTTTCGCAGCAGATTGAAGAGATCCTATCGCAGCAACTCATCGATGCGCAGTTGGCGGAGCTGCTGCGCGATTTGCGCCAGCAAAGCGACATTCACATTGAATCCGCCATTCTGCCGGCGGAGACGGCAAGAACCACCAACCAGGGGGCGCGATGACAGCTGCAGTCCAGCCGCGCCGCCGCGCCGTGGTCACCGCCATCATCGGCATCGTGATCGTGGCGGCCGTCATTACTGCCGCCTGGTACCTGAGCAGCCCCCGATTTCAGAATTACGTTCGCATGCGGCTTATCGACCGTCTGGAAAGCATGACCGGGGGCAAGGTCGAGCTCGAGCGAGTGGAATGGAATCTCGGCAGCCTGACGGTGGCGGCGCAAAATCTTACTATCCACGGTCTGGAAAGCCCCAGCGAAGCACCCTATGTCCACGCCGACCGCTTGGTGGTCCGCTTAAAGATTTTGTCGCTGCAGGGGCGCAAAATCGGGCTGCGCTCATTCGTCGTGGAACGCCCGGTGATTCACCTCATCGTGAACCCGGACGGGAGTACCAACCAGCCGAGGCCGCGGCCTGCCGCGCTCGCAGGCCCTGAAATGCTTGGCGCGGGGAATTTGCAGCCGATTTTTGCGCTGCAAGCGGACCAGGCGGAAGTCCGCGACGGCGCTGTCATCGTGAATGACCGGCGCGTGCCCCTCGATGCCACACTCACCAACTTGCAAACCCAGTTGGCTTACTCCGCCGATGGCAACCGTTATGACGGTTCCTTCAGCGCCGGCGGCCTCCACCTCGCCTACGGCGACTACAAGGCCTTTGATTCCCAGATTACCGCCCAGTTCAGCCTCTCGCATAACCAGTTGGAGATGAAGTCAGCAAAGCTCGCCAGCGGAAACTCCTGGGTGGAGGCGAGCGGGCGAGCCGTCGACTTCAGTCACCCGCAGCTGACCCTGAAATACAGCTCGCGCTTTGACCTGGCCGAGATCGCTGCCATCACGCGACTGTCGCAGTTGCGCGGCGGCATCCTGGAAGTGAAGGGCGGCGGGATCTTCACCGCGGCGGATTACACCACTTCGGGTTCCATCCAGATCAGGAACCTGGAATATCGCGATCCTGCAATCCGCATTCCGGATCTCGATGGCGGCGCCGAATTCAAGTCGGAGCACAACACGTTAACGATTTCGCACCTGTTCATGCGGGCTCTGGGCGGAGTCGTCACCGGCGATGCCACGATTCGAAACTGGACTTCCACGTTGAAACCGGGCGCGCGCGCCGGCCTGGTTTCGCCAGCGGCGGATGAGGTGGCGCACTTGCGCTTGAACCAGATGTCGGTGTCGCGTATTGCGGCAGCGATTTCGACGCGCCAATTGCCCGCCGACAAATTGAAACCCGTAGGCTCCGCGAGCGGCACCATGGAAGTGACCTTTCGCGGCTCCCCGGCTCATAGCCACGCCAGGTTCGACGTCGAGGTAATACCGGTGCCGGCGACGGCGCAGCAACTTCCCGTGAGCGCGACCATTCACGGCACGTACGCCATCGATACCCTGGCACTTCAATTGTCGCAATTGAGCGCGACCGCGCGTTCTCTCAAGCTGGACGCCTCGGGCACGATGGCGCGCAATAACAACATGAAAGTATCGCTCGTAGTGGGGGACCTTCGCGACCTGGATCCGCTGCTGGCAGCGCTGAGTCCCGCCAACCGCCTGCCGGAAGGCGTGACGGGGCGGGCGACGTTTACGGGAAACCTCACCGGTACAATGGCGGCGCCGCAACTTGCAGGCCAGTTAGCCCTCGCCGATTTTGCAATTCCTGTTCCACTCCAGTATCTGCTCTCGCCCAGGACTGATGCCGCGCCGGCGCGCTTGGCGAAGTTCGATTCGTTCGCCGCGCAGGTGCAGTATTCGCCCACCCAGTTCGCGCTCACCGGGGCGCGCTTGCGGCGGGGCAGGGAAGACGCGTCGTTCGATCTCAAGCTCGCGCTCGATCATGGCGCGGCGCGCGGCTCGTTGCCGCTGTCTGTGCGGGCCGACCTCCACGCCTTTGAGGCGCGCGATCTGCAAACCATTCTTTCATTGGACTACCCCATCAGCGGGTTGACCGACGGCTCGCTGCAAGTGAGCGGCACCGCCGATGCGCCCGTCGGATCCGGGCACTTGCGCATTACCAACGCCACGCTGAAAGGCGAAGCGTTTCAGAACGTCAGCGCCGACGTCGTACTGGCGGATCAGGAAGTCCGGCTCTCGCATCTCGTGATTGCGCATAATGGCGCTCGCGTCACCGGAACGGCCGGGTACAACCCGAAGACGACGGCGTTCACCTTCAACGTCAAGGGAAGCAACTTCAACCTGGCACATTTCTCCAGGCTGCAATTACCGCGCATCTCGGTGGGCGGAATGATGACCTTCGAGGCGCGCGGTTCCGGGACCACCGCGGCGCCGGTGGTGGATGCCGATCTTCTCCTGCGCGATGTGACGCTGAATGCCGAGCGCATGGGCAACCTGGAGGTGAAAGCCACGACCAGCGCCGGAGTAATGCGAATCATGGCCAACAGTGACATTCCGGCGGCCCAGTTCGGGCTCACCGGCACGGTTGGGATGCGCGGCGATTTTCCCGCCCAACTCACGTTGAAATTTACCCGCCTCGACGTGGACGCGATGCTGCACGAATTCCTGAAGGGCCGCATCACAGGCCATTCCTCGATGAGCGGGAACATTGAACTGGCGGGACCGCTGCGGCGTCCCAGCATGCTTACCGTCACTGGCGACATCGACCAGTTTTCCGCGGACATGGAAAACGTGCGCGTGCACAATGACGGCCCCTTGCGCTTTCGCGTCGCCGACCAGGTCTTGACGGTGGAGCAATTCAAGCTTGCGGGTGAAGAAAATACCGAGATGACCGCTGCCGGCACGGTGGCATTGGCCGGATCTAAAGAGATGGATCTGCGTGCCGAGGGCAACGTGCACCTTAAGTTGTTGCAGATCCTCAATCCTGACCTGCATGCCGGCGGCATGATGGAATTCGACATCAATGCGCGCGGCAACATGAGCCGCCCGGTGCTGTTTGGGCGAGTGAAGATCAACAAGGGTTCGCTGGCCAACATCAATTTTCCCAACGGCCTCAGTGACATTAACGGCACCATCGTGTTTAACCAGGACCGCATGCAGATCCAGTCGCTCACCGCCGCCACCGGAGGCGGCACCTTGACCCTGGGCGGTTTTGTCACCTATGCCAACATCCCCGCATTCAACCTCACCATGCAGGGCAAGGACATCCGGCTGCGCTATCCGCAGGGTTTGGGCACGGTGCTCGACACCGATCTGCGGCTGAGCGGAACCACCAGCAATTCGACTTTGTCCGGCACGGCCACGGTGACGCGCTTCGGCATGACGCCGCAGTTTGACCTGGCGCTGGCGATCGCCAAGGCGCGGCAGGCGCCGGAGGCCCCGAATCCCAAATCGCCGTTCAACAACATGCGCCTCGCGGTGCACGTGGTGTCCACGCCTGAGCTGCAGGTCACGACTTCGCTGGCCCGCCTGACCGGTGACGTCGACTTGAATATTCGCGGCACCGCGTCCAGGCCGATCCTGCTCGGCCGGGTGAACATCACCGAGGGCCAGGTCACACTCAACGGCACCAACTACCAGCTTGAGCGCGGCGACGTGACCTTCAACAACCCGGTGCGGATCGAGCCCCTGCTGGACGTGGAGGCCACCACGCGCGTTCGTGATTACGACATCACCCTGGGATTTCACGGACCGCTGGATCGCATGAGCACCACCTATCGCTCCGATCCGCCGCTGCCCACCTCTGACATCATCGCGCTGCTCGCCTTCGGCCGCACGCGCGAGGAGTCGGTCATGGCGACGCAGGCGAATCCAAGCTTTACCGAGTCCGCGTCCCAGGCGATCCTGGGGCAAGCGCTGACCTCGGCCACCAGCCCGCGCATGCAGCGGCTGTTCGGAGTCAGCCGCATCAAGATTTCCCCCGAGGTTGGCGCCAACGAGGCCCTGGACCCGAATGCCCGCGTCACCATCGAGCAGCAGGTGTCGAAAGAATTCACCGTAACCTATGTGACCGACCTCACCCATTCGGCACAGCAGATCATCCAGGTGGAATACAACTACAGCCGGCAGCTGTCCATTCTTGCCACTCGCGACCAGTACGGGGTGCTCTCCTTCGACGTGCGGATCAAGCGGCGGAGACGGTAGCGCAATTCAAAAATTGACGGATTTGCGGATGGACGAATTTAGAGGCATAACTCTGTAATTCGTAATTTCGTAAATTGATAAATTCCTAAATCTTCAATTCGCAAAACCGCCACCATTTACAATTTCTTCGTGCCCGTTCTGCGCAGCCTGGGAACAACGCTGGAGATGATCAAGTGGGAGCATTCCGTGCTCACGCTCCCGTTTGGACTGACCGGCGCAGTACTGGCAGCGCGAGGCATACCTGCGCCGCGGCAACTGCTGTGGATCGCTGTCGGGCTGGTTTCCGCCCGTGCCGCAGCCATGAGCTTTAACCGGCTGGCCGACCACTCCTTTGACGCCGCTAATCCGCGCACCAAAATGCGCGCTCTGCCTACGGGCGCGTTGTCGCGGCAGTTCGTGGCGGCGTTTGTCATTGTTTCCAGCCTGCTGCTGGTATTGGCGGCGGCGAAATTGAACCGGCTGGCGCTGTATTTGTCGCCGGTCGCGCTTGGAGTGATTCTTCTTTACTCATTTACCAAGCGATTCACGCGCTGGTCTCACGTGGTGCTGGGATTTGCCATGGGACTGGCGCCGGCGGCAGGTTGGGTGGCGGTACGGGGAATGCTGGATCCGCGCATCCTGATTCTCACCGCCGCGGTCACCTTCTGGGGCGGCGGCTTCGACGTCCTTTATGCCTGCCAGGATTACGACTTCGATTGCCAGTCGGGGCTGTATTCGGTGCCGCGCTTCTTCGGGATTGGCCGATCATTGTGGATTGCCCGCGCCTTTCACGTGATTACACTGGCGCTGCTCGGACTGTTGATTTACGTGTTCGGCCTCGGGCCGATTGCGATTGCGGGCGTGGTGGTGGTCGGGTTGCTGCTCGCCTACGAGCACTCGCTGGTTTCGGCACAAGACCTGTCGCGATTGAACGCGGCCTTCTTCACCATGAACGGCGTGATTTCGATGGTGTTTTTGGGGTTTGTGACGGCCAATTTCCTGGTGCGGTAATTCGTGCCGTCCCTATCGGGACTGGTCGTGCGGCAACCCCGCCTGTGACTTCGCGCCGCGCTGCGGTATCATCAAATGTCCATGTCTGCCAGGCACGAATTTCAGACTGACGACGCGCGACTGAAGCCGGTTGCCGCCAAGGTCCTCGCCCAGCAGCGCCTTGAGGCCGGCGACGCGCTCGCACTTTACCGCTCCAGCGACATTCTCGCCATCGGCTGGCTGGCCAATCATGTTCGCGAGCGGCTGCACGGCGACCGCACCTACTTCAACGTCAACCGCCACATCAATCCCACCAACGTATGCGTGGCGGCGTGCCGCCTGTGCGCTTTCGGGCGCAAGAAAGACGCACCCGGCGCCTACACCATGGCGCTCGAGGAGGCGTTCCAGACCGCCGCCTCCGGCTACTCGGAAGCGGTGACCGAGTTTCACATTGTGGGCGGGCTGCATCCCGACCTGCCTTTCCAGTATTTTCTCGATCTGATTTCCGGGCTGAAGCAGCGATTCCCATCGGTGCACCTGAAGGCATTCACCATGGTGGAGGTCGCGTTCCTGGCCAAGATCGCCAAGCTCAGCATCCGTGACACGCTGCTGAAGCTGAAGCAAGCCGGCGTGGACTCGCTGCCCGGCGGCGGCGCGGAAATCTTCACCGACCGCGTGCGGCACATTATCTGCGACCACAAAATCGACGGGCAGCAGTGGATTGACACCGCGCGGCTGGCGCACCAGGTCGGCTTGAAATCCAACGCCACCATGCTTTACGGGCATATCGAGAACGACGAGGACCGCGTCGACCACCTGCTGCACTTGCGTCTATTGCAGGACGAGACCGGCGGCTTCCAGACTTTCATTCCGCTCGCGTTTCATCCTGCCAACACGCCCCTGCAGCACCTGATGACCACGACCGGATTCGCGGACATCAAGAGCATTGCCGTTGCGCGGCTGGTGCTCGACAACTTCCCGCACATCAAGGCCTACTGGCAGATGATGACGCCGAAAATCGCGCAGATCGCCCAGCGTTTCGGCGCCGACGATCTCGATGGAACAGTCATCGAGGAGAAGATCTACCACGATGCCGGCGCCACCACCCCGCAGGGGCTTCGCCGGCAGGAGTTGATCCGGCTGATCAAGGAGGCGGGACGCGAGCCGGTCGAGCGCGACACCCTTTACCGGCCGGTCACTCGCACGGAAACCTCGGTGACAGTGGCAGTGTAGGTGTGTGCGGTTGCTCCTCTGCTCTGACCGCCTGCCTGCCTCCTGACCTCCCGCTCGTCAAGCAGGAAATTTGCAACTCGCAATCATTTCGGGAACCCGTTTTTTCCCGTACTAGCACGTTGACTGCCGCCTTTTCCTGGACAACGCTTAACTCTGTGCTTGCCTCTACCCTGACAGGTGTAAAATTCCGCCAGTAGGAAGCTAGTGGGCTCACAGGTGCTCAAGCCTGTGTACGAGGCTCTGCATGAACGTCCACATCAGCTACAAGGTTTCCAAGACTCCCGACCTCGAAAAAGAGTTCAACCAGCAGATCCAGAAAATCGGCAAGCGGCTGCAGGTCTTTCGCCCGGAACTGGTGCATCTGCACGCAATCATTGAAGAAAACAATCCGCGCGAAGGTCCGTCGGTGGCGCTGAATCTGCGCCTGCCCTCCGGGCAGATGGCCGCCAAGGAGAACGGGCCCACGCCAACTGCCGCCATCAAGGGCGCATTCGAACAGCTGGTGGAGCAAGTCACCAAGCACAAGGACATGCTGCGCAACGCCCACAAGTGGCCGCGTCGGAGGCGGGCCGGCGCCACTCGGCCGCAGCCGCAGGTGCCGTTTGAGGAGACCATTGCCGCGGTGCAAACGCCGACTATTTCCGGCGAGGACGTGCGCTCCTACATCAACGCGAATTTCCTTTTGCTTACCCGGTTCGTGGAGCGCGAGCTGCGCTATCGCGAGAACCTCGGACTAATCCGGCGCGACCAGGTCAGTCCCGACGAGGTGATCGACGAAGCCGTCGCCAATGCCCTCGACAATGGCGAGGACAAGCCCGAAGTGGTCAGCCTGGAACCGTGGCTGTTCCGGCTGGCGCGGCGCGCCATCGACGAGATTGCAGGTCGGAACGGCGAGCAGGTGCCACAGGTGCCGCTCGACCATGCCTATCGTCAGACCGACATCCACAACGCCGACGAGCTTCAGATGCAGTTTCATCAGCCCGACGAGGCGGTTGCCAACGAAGATCTGATCGCCGACAGCCGGGTCAGCACGCCGGAAGCCTCCGCCGCCACTGACGAAATGATCACCATGGTGGAGGCCGCTTTGCTCACTGCCAAAGCCGAGGACCGCGAAGCCTTCCTCCTGTATGCGGTCGAGGGATTCACTCCCGACGAAATCGCAGTGATAACCAACCGCTCTGCAGACCAGGTGCGCGCTGCGGTGGCGCACGCGCGCGAACACTTGCACAAGAGCCTGGTAGTTCCCGATGAGTTCAAGGACAAGCTTCTGCAGCATTCCAAAATCGCTTAAGATCGCCAGACCGTGGCGCTCAGGAGTTGTGAATGATTACCCGTGAAAACATTCGCGAGTTAGCCGAATTCGAATCTCTCGAAGGCAGCGCCCTGAGTTTTTACTATCAACCCTCAACCCCCAAGGACAAATCGCACCGCGAAGAACTGATCCTGGTGAAAGACCTGGTGCGGAACGCCATCCGCGAAGCGGAAAAGAACGGCAAGAACGGCAGCGCGCGAGACGACCTGCAGAAAATCCTCGACATGGCCGAGCGCCTGCACGGAAACGGCGGCCGCGCCAAGGCGGTGTTCGCCTCCGGAAAACATAATTTCTGGCGCGAGTTCGACCTCCCGCGGCTGGCCGGGACTCATCTGTTTGTCAACCGGCGGTTTCATCTGCGGCCGCTCACCGCGATTGCCGACGTCTTGCCGCGGCTCTCGATCGTGCTCTTTGACAAGACCAAGGCGCGCTTCTTCCAGTTGTGGATGGACGAGATCACCGAGCGCGAGAAGTTCGCCAATGAGTTGCCGCGCCGCGGACGCAGCGACGGGTTCGCCGGCTACGATGCCGGGCACGCCGAGCGCCACGTCGAGCACGAAGCCATGCATTGGTACAAGCGCATCGCGGAACGCATGCGCGAATTGCAGGAGAGCGGCTACGAGCGCTTTCTGGTCGGCTGCCGCGAAGAGAATTGGCCTGAATTTGAGCCCTATCTCCACCCCTACGTCCGGCAGCGCTTCGTCGGACATTTTCCCATTGATCCGGCGACTGCGACCATGGCCCAGGCGCGTGAGTCGGCGGAACGCCTCTACAACGAGTTTCGCGCCAACCGGCGTGCGGGCCTGGTGCGGGAGGCGATCGGCGGAGCGCAGCGCAACGGGCGCGGCGCCACCGGCCTGAAGCGGGTGCTGGAGTCATTGGAGAAAGGGGAAGTTCAAACTTTGCTCTTGGCGCGCGATTTTGCCCGCCGCGCAACCGAGTGCCCCAATTGCGGACACCTCGATGCTCACATGGCCGAAAATTGCGCCGCCTGCGGCCGGCTGACGCAGGAACTTGAAGACGTTGCCGATGCGTTATTGCGCCGGTCGGTGCGTAGTGGAATTGAAATCATCCATATTCCCGACAACCCGGAGTTGTCTTCGGCCGGCGGGGTGGGCGCCGTGCTCCGCTTCCGCGCCGACCAGAATACGGAAGTGAAAAAAGCAGGTTAATCGGTAGTCGGTGATCGGTTTGGCCCTCGCATTCGGCGAGGGCTTTTCTTTGCCCGCCTGATCATCGATCGCCGATGGCCAGTTTTGTAGGGACTGGTAGCCGACAACGGAGAGCGGATAGCTGACAACTGAAAGCTTTGTTATGCTTTCCCGCTTTCACTCTCTCCCCGGAGCACTCCATGGACCGCCGCAACTTCCTGACCACTGCAACGCTGGCTTCCTTCGGGTTTACTTTGGAAGGGCAAGAAACCAAGAAGCAGGATGGCCGCGCCGCCGAGGTGAAACACGAGTCAATCGGCGGCCCGCCGGCGAAGCCGGTCATGGTATCCAGCCGTAACGGTTGGAACGGTATCGACAAGGGATACCAGATTCTGCTCGATGGCGGCGACACTTTGGACGCGGTGATTGCGGTCGGCAAAGTGCAGGAAGACGATCCCAACGACGATTCGGTCGGACTCGGCGGATTGCCCAACGAGGAAGGCGTGGTCGAACTGGATTCCTGTTGCATGCACGGTCCGACGAGGCGCGCCGGTTCGGTCGGCGGCGTGCGCTGGACCAAGAATCCGTCACTGCTTGCCCAGGCCGTGATGCTGCATACGGGGCACGTGATGCTGGTGGGGGAAGGCGCGGACCGCTTCGCCAAAGCCATGGGCTTCCCCAAGGACGAGCTTCTGACCGAGCGCTCGCGCAAAGCGTGGCAGCTGTGGAAGGAGAGTCACGCCGATAGCTGGTGGGGAGCGGGATTATCCGACCCCAATTACCGGGTCCCCCCGGATGTGCAGCCGCCGCAGCCGAGCGCGGAACTATGGCGCCGCAGGAAAAAGCAGCTCGAAGAAATCGCCGCTGATCTTGGCATCCCGCCGCAATGGCGGGCGCACTGCATCGAGCGCGTGCTCTTCCCGTCCTACGGCACCATCCATTGCTCCGCGGTCACGACCAAGGGAGAAATGTCCGGGATGACGACCACCAGCGGGCTTGCCTGGAAGATTCCGGGCCGCTGTGGCGATTCGCCGGTGATTGGCGCCGGTTCCTATACCGACCAGGACGTGGGATCGGCGGGCGCGACCGGCAGCGGCGAAGAGAACATCCGCGTCGCCGGCGCGCACACCGTCGTCGAGAACATGCGCCGCGGCATGTCCCCGCGCGATGCCGGGCTGGACGCGCTGAAGCGGATCGTGCGTAACTACCAGCACAACCCGGCGAAGCTGCGCTACGTCGACATGCAGTACTACATCGTGCGCAAGGACGGCATGGCCGCCGGCGTGAGCCTCTGGAGCCACTCCGGTTCCAACAAGCGGCGGCAATACACAGTGCACGACGGCAGCAAACGCCTGGAGGAGATGGCATTCCTGTTCCAGGGATCACCGCTGGCCTTCCCACCCCAGGCGCGCGAGCCGTTTCAACGGCCAAATTATGGGCCGGCAGAGAAGAAATAGTTGAACCGAGTCCATGCGGCTTTCGTGGGATTGCTGATCTGCGCGATGGCAAACGTCGCGCTTGCGCAGCTACGGCCGAGTGCTTCCGCGACTCCTCTTGGGAGGGCAGCGCCCACTCCGGCCGCCCGCGACGTGTCGTTTCACAGCGCGTCGCTTGGTCGTTCAATGAAATACCGCATCCTGCTGCCCGCAGGCTACGATCGTGGAGACCGGCATTACCCTGTGCTCTACCTGTTGCATGGACTCGGGGGTGATTACACGAACTGGGATAGCCGGACGCGCCTCAGAGAATACGTGGCCGGCATGGCATTGATTGTCGTCATGCCGGACGCAGACGACTCCTGGTACGTTAACTCGGTTGCCGAACCGCAGAACCGCTTCGAGGACTACATCGTCAAAGACCTGGTAACGGAGATCGACACAAGGTATCGCACCATTGCGACGCGAAGAGCGCGCGCGATTGCCGGGTTGTCCATGGGCGGCTACGGGTCGGTGAAGATTGCGCTGAAGTATTCCAACCTCTTTGTTTTTGCCGCCAGCTTGAGCGGCACCCTGGACGTAGCCCACGAGGATCACAATCCTCGCGCGGGTGAGAAGTATCATCAGCTGTTGCTCGCAATTCTCGGTCCCGCCGGCGGGGCGACGTGGTTGGCTAACGACGTATTCGCACTCGCCGGAGGACAGCACCCTGCCGATTTTGCTTATTTTTGGATATCTTGCGGGACCGATGACTTCCTGCTGGAGAGCAACCGCCAGTTCAGCGCCGCGCTGCAACAGCGCAAGATTCCCTACACCTACATCGAGGCGCCCGGCGGACACAGCTGGGCATTGTGGGACGAGGAATTGCCGGCGATGCTGCATGAAATGAGCCGGCATGTGGATGTTGCCAAACCTTAGTTTGCCCGCAAGAATCGGATAGCGACCTTTTGGCGGCCTGCGTAATCTCTATCCATGGTGACTCTCATGCAGAAGATGCCCAGCCACATTGGTCCGCAGGAGTTCTGGCAGGCTGTGCTGCACCGCGACCGCCGTTTTCAGCACCTGTTCGTCTACGCCGTCCGCTCCACCGGTGTGTATTGCCGGCCGACCTGCGCTTCCCGGCGTCCGCGGCGCGAGCAGGTCAGCTTTTATGCCGGGCCCGAAGCCGCCGAGCGCGCCGGCTTCCGCGCCTGCCGCCGTTGCCGTCCGCAGGAGAATGCTTTCCACGACCCGCAAGCGGAGCTGGTCCAGAGCTTGTGCCGCTATATCGACGCGCACATCGAGGAGCAAATCACTTTACCGGTGCTCAGCTGCCAGGCTGGCCTCAGCGAGTTTCACCTGCAGCGCACTTTCAAGCGCGTGCTGGGAGTTTCGCCGCTGCAGTACGCGCGCGTCCGCCGGCTGCTGAACCTGAAGTCGCGGCTGAAGAGCGGGGATGATGTGACTTCGGCGATGTATGCCGCCGGGTACGGCTCCAGCAGCCGCTTGTACGAGCACGCTGCGGGACAACTCGGCATGACCCCGGGGGCCTATCGCACCGGCGGCGCGGGAACGCGGATTCGCTACGCCCTGGCCGCTTCCAATCTTGGCCGGGTGCTGGTGGCGGTGACCGAGCGTGGCCTCTGCGCGGTCCGGCTTGGAGACTCCGATTCCGAGCTGGTCGCCGAACTTCGTCACGAGTTTCCCATGTCGGAGTTGCGCGATGAACCGGGGGCACTGTCGGAAGTCCTGCGCCAGGTGATTGAGTGCGTCAACGGCAGCGACACCCACCCCGATCTTCCCCTCGACATACGCGGCAGCGCATTCCAGGCAAAGGTCTGGGAGACACTGCGAAGAATCCCGCGCGGCGAAACCCGCAGCTATGCGCAGATTGCGCGAACTCTGAAGCAGCCGAACGCGGTGCGGGCGGTGGCCCGGGCCATCGCGTCCAACCCGGTGGCGGTCATCGTTCCTTGCCATCGCGTGGTGCGCAGCGATGGCGCGCTTGGCGGGTATCGCTGGGGACTGGAGCGCAAGGAGAAGCTGCTCGAATCAGAACGGGCAAGGCAGTAAGCAATAAAGAGCACGCGCGAGGGCGCGTGTGCCGCAACCTATCCCATGTGAAAAATTATGGCGTCGCAAGTGCGACGCCATTCTAATTCCTTGGCCAAGGCCCACCGGCAACGGCCAGCAACTCTTCTTACGCGAACCTGATCTTCACGTCCTTGTGCTGCTCCAGGTGGATGCTGTCGATGAAGCGCACCTTGCCCGTGGATTTGGTCAAAATCAGAGACGAGGTTCGTACGCCTTCGCCGAAGAAGCGGACACCGCGCATGAGAGCGCCGTCGGTCACGCCAGTGGCGGCAAAGATGAGTTGCTTGCCGGGCGCCAGGTCGTCGGCGGTGTAGACCTTTTTCTTGTCCTTGATGCCCATCTTGGCGATTCGTTCTTCCAGAGCCGGGCTATCGATGACCAGGCGGCCAAGCATGTAGCCGTTCAAGCAACGCATGGCAGCCGCGGTCAGCACGCCTTCGGGGGCGCCGCCTGAACCCATCACGGCGTGCACACCGGTGCCGATCACGGCGGCGGAGATTCCGGCCGAAAGGTCGCCGTCGGAGATCAGCTTGATGCGCGCGCCGGCCTTGCGAATGTCGTCGATCAATTTCTCGTGCCGCGGGCGATCGAGCACGATCACCACCAGGTCGTCGACGTCACGCCCCAGTCGCTTGGCGATGCTTTTCAGGTTGTCTGCCACCGGCGCATCCATGTCCACCGCTCCATGGCAGGATGGCCCGACAACGATTTTTTCCATGTAGCAGTCCGGAGCGTTCAGCAGGCCATTTTTTTCTGACACGGCAAGAACGGTGATCGCGCCCGGCGAACCGGTGGCGCACAGGTTCGTGCCCTCCAATGGATCGACCGCGATATCGATCTCCGGAACCGGCTGGCCGTCGGGAAACTCGGCGCCGACCTTCTCCCCGATGTAAAGCATGGGCGCCTCGTCGCGCTCGCCCTCGCCGATCACAATCGTGCCCTTCATCGGCACCGTGTCCATCGTCTGGCGCATCGCCTCGGTGGCCACGTGGTCGGAATACTTGCGTTCGCCCTGGCCCATGGTATGGGCGGAGGCGATGGCCGCGTTTTCGACCACGCGCAGAAATTCCAGCGCCAGGTCGGTTTCGATGTTGACTCCAAATTGCTTTGCGGACTTCGTGGGTGCCTGGGTCGTAGCCATGATTGCCTCCTGACGCGGGCGCGGCTTGCCTTTGGAAGACGTCCGGCGCGAGTTTTCTGGATGCTCCGAAGAATGGGAATGATGCGCCTCGGCTCAAACCCGCGTCAATAGCGCCGTGCGGGAATAAATCCGGCGCCCGCTGGTTATCCACCGTGCACACGGAAAACGGCGGCGCCGCCGGACGTAAACGAAAACTTCAGATTAAAGAGGAGAACTGCAATGAAGCTGATAGGAAAATGCTCTCGCGCCGCTGTCCTGGCCATTCTGGCCGTAACGATTCTTTCCGTCACCCTGCCCGCGCGCGCCGACGTCACCAATGTGAGCTGGAT
The DNA here is from genome assembly GCA_035691485.1 of Terriglobales bacterium. Taxonomy (NCBI): domain Bacteria; kingdom Pseudomonadati; phylum Acidobacteriota; class Terriglobia; order Terriglobales; species Terriglobales bacterium. Next base: position 1,942 of record DASSIZ010000027.1, on the reverse strand, counting down.
GCGCGGCAACAGCAAGACCTTGAAACTCGCCGTGCCCACCCAGATAGGAGGAACGGTGCTGGAACCCGGATCCTACGAGGTGAAGGTGAAGAACTCGGCCACCGGAACCGAAATCGAGTTCTCTCGCTGGAGCTACAACCCTTACGCCGCCGAGGGCCTGCCGGTGTACGACCGCGAGGTGGTGGCGACGATCAAGGCATTGCCCCAGGCTTCCTCCGCGGCGCCCGCGCGCACCGAACTGCTGCTGGCTTCCGGCGATGGCGGCAAAGCGATCGGCCTGCAAATCCGTGGCAACAACGTGGAGTACCTGTTCTGACACCGGGACGCGCACACGCTGCTCACGACCTGAAACCGCGCGTCTCGAAACCCCCGGCTGCGGCGAACAACCCCCTCCCGCAGCCCGGGTTTTTTCAGGCGAGGCGCTTCAGCCGTTCCTCGAGCATCGAATTCAAGCTGCTGATCAAACTCTCACCGCGTTTAGTTGCCTCGGTCGCGTCATCCCCGGAAATGTCATCATCGCTGGAACGCAGTATGACCATGGGCAAGTTCCAGCGTTCGCTGACGTCGGCGGCGAAAAGCTGCTTTTCAGTAAAGGAAAACTCGTAGCCGATCACGACGGCGGAGAATTCGTGGTTGGCCAAGAGATCGAGAGCATCAAAAGTGCTGGCGACGGATGTCACGTCGAACCCGGCGCGCTCCAGCAGAATATGGCGCGCAGCCAGATTGCGAGGGTTGCAACTGACGGAAACAATACGAGAGCGAACCAAGATCACACCCCAATCGAAAATACTTGGGCCAAGAGTATTAACACGACGGTAAATTGCGCGATGCGCGCGGGCAAGTTACCAAAGGCTCTTTTTGCGGAAATAATCCCGCAGCTGCCCATATAGGGACGAGCCGCCGCTAGGGACGAGCACCGCGCTCATAACACCAAAGTGCCCGCTGGTGGCCGGTTTTAGTCTCGGGTTCTGCCCTAGAACGCGTCGATGCCGGTGATGCTGTTTCCGATGATCAGCGTGTGGACGTCGTGCGTGCCCTCGTAGGTCTTTACCGATTCCAGGTTCGCCATGTGGCGGAAGACGGGATACTCGTCGGCGATCCCGTTGGCGCCCAGGATGTCGCGCGCCATGCGGGCGCATTCCAGCGCCATCCACACGTTGTTGCGCTTCGCCATGGAGATGTGTTGCGGCCGCGCCTTGCCCTGGTCCTTCAGGCGGCCTACCTGCAGCGCCAGCAGTTGTCCCTTGGTGATCTCGTTGATCATCCACACCAGCTTCTCTTGCACCAGTTGGTGAGAAGCGATGGGTTGATCGTGGAACTGCTTGCGGAATCCGGCATACTGCAGCGCCGTATCGTAGCAGGCCATGGCCGCACCGACCGCCCCCCAGGCGATGCCGTAGCGCGCCTGGTTCAGGCACATCAGCGGAGATTTCAGGCCGTCGCTCTTGGGCAGCAGGTTGCAGGCGGGAATCTTGACGTCCTGCAGTGACAGGCTGGAGGTGACGCTGGCGCGCAGCGACCACTTGCCGTGCACGTCGGCGGCGCGGAAGCCGGGACGGTCCGTTTCCACCAGGAATCCGCGGATCTTGCCATCTTCCTCCTCGTTCTTTGCCCAGATGACCGCCACCTGCGCGATCGAGCCGGAGGTGATCCACATCTTTTCGCCATTCAGGATGTAACCATCTCCATCGCGCCGCGCGCGCGTGCGCATCGCTGCCGGGTTGGAACCGGCGTCAGGTTCGGTGAGGCCGAAACAACCGATGGCTTCGCCTTTTTGCAGCGCCGGCAGCCACTTGTTCTTCTGCTCGTCGCTGCCGAAGGTGTGGATCGGGTACATCACCAGCGCCGATTGCACGCTGGCAAAGGAGCGCACGCCGCTGTCGCCGCGCTCCATCTCCTGCATCACCAGGCCGTATTCCACGTTCGACATCTCGGCGCAGCC
>DASSIZ010000026.1 GCA_035691485.1 Terriglobales bacterium | reverse complement strand
TCGGCAAACACCTGCTGGTATCCGGCGCGCGCTTGCTGAGGTTCGGTGAAGTAATCGCAGAAATCACTGCCGAGCAGTCGCTCGCGGGAGATGCCGGTCACCGCTTCCGTGGCCCGGTTCACATCCGTGATTTTGCCTTCGCGGCTGATGGTCACCAGCGGGTCCAGGCTGGCCTCGATCAGCGAGCGTGAATAGAACTGCTGTGCCTCCAGCTGTTCGCTCAGCGAGTGCAGCTCGTGGTTCCTCGTCGCCGTGACCTGCGCCAGCCGCACGGCCACACCCGTCAGCACTGCCATTCCTAAGCCTGTGACCAGCACCAGGTCCGCAACAAGGTTTCCTCTGGTGCCAACGTGCAACACCGCATGCCGCAGCAGCACCGTCATGCTGGCGAGAATGATGACGAGGGGAAGTGGTGCCCACGACGGAATTGCCTTTTCCATGCGCTGGCCCGCTCGCCACGCCATGCCCAACATTCCCATTCCGAGCGACAACAGCCCGATCGCAGCTACCAGCGACATCCCGGTCAGGTTCCCCCATGAGTACGCCACCTCCAGCGATGTCGCGTACCCGATCACTGCGACCACCCCGAGCACGAATGTCACTGATGCCAGCAGCGCTGCTACCAAACTCCCCCACCGGCTCCTGTTGCGTCGCGCCAGCAACAACAGCGCCGCCGAAGCCGTGATAAACGCTACTGCCGTATTCGGCGCCATCCGCGCGCCGACCGTCCTGGCACCGATCGCGTATTGGTCAAAAAGCAATTCGTCTATGCCAAAGCTCTTCCCCAGCAGGTACTCAAGCGCGGTCACTATACCGATGACGCCGACCGCCGCGGCACTACCCAGCGTGATTCTGCTGCGCTCCCAAGCGCTTGCGATGAGTCCGACACCGCACAACAGGAATGCCAGAGCCGCGTTGTAACGCATGGGCGTGGACATGGGCGTGATGATCAGCAGCGCTTTCAGGTGTGCGTGCCACGCCAGCATCGTTGCCGAACCAATAACGCAGCACACGGCGCCAGCGGAAACGGCTACCCGCGTTCCAACTTTCTGGCCGACGCTGTCCGCACCACGTACCTCATCCGGCCCAGTTGTCTTTCTCGTCATTGTCTGCGTCCTGTAACTTAGTACAGGGCCAAAGTAGCACCGCGAACATTTGGCGAAAGTAACTCCGGAACATGATTTGCGCATGAAAATCCCGCATTGGCAGCTCTACCAATTTGGCAATTGCCGGGGATTGCGCCTGTGCAACGGCGATGACGGTTTCAGGGCCAGCCAGCAGCAAAAAAAAATGCCGCCCGTTTCCAGGCGGCATTCGGTTTTCGCGCTCAGGTGCGAGCGCGCTCCAGTGCTTTACTTCAACCCCGCCAGCTCCTGCAGTCTACGCCAGTTCTCCAGGCGGTCCTGCTGCGCTGCCTTGATGGACTCATCCGGGTTGCCATCCTTGTCGAAGTGCCGCGCGAAACGGCCTTCCGTTTTCGCGAAGCTGATGAAGTCCACCGGCTGGTTGGTATGCGGGTCGACGTACCAGTCTTCCTTCATTGCCGGATTACCCGCCAGGCTCAGCCGCTCGCGGATCTTCTCGCCCTTGCGAGGATCGTAAACCATCAGCGGGAATGCCCGCGATTCCACTGCCAGCTTCTCCTGCAGCATCGACCGGTCATCGGCCACGCCGTGCTCCGGCTGGCAGGTGGTATAGGCAATCACCACCGCCGGTCCGGGATACTCGTTCGCCGCCATGATCGTCCTGTAGAAGTGCACCGGGTTGCCGGCGATGGTCTGCGCCACGAAGGCGTTGGGATGCATCATCATGATCGGTCCCATTTCCTTGCGATGTTCGGTCTTTCCGGTGTTGGTTTTGCCTACCTGCGACATTTTCGCATCCTGCGAAGTGAAGGTCGCGGTCGACGCCTGCCCGCCGGTATTGGAATACACTTGCGTGTCCAGCACCAGCACCTTGATATCCATGCCCGAAGCGAGCATGCGGCTCAGCGACTGGAAACCGATGTCGTACATCGCGCCGTCGCCGCCCAGGCACCACAACTTGTAATCGTGGTGGCCCTCCTGGTTCCAGCGCAGCCGGATGCCCATCGCGTCCGCCGGCGCATTCTCGAACAGCGAGTTCGTCCACGGCACCGCGTAAGGATTGAACGGATAGGTTGACCCGTACACGCTGTTGCAACCGGTGGCGCCCACGATGCCAATCTTCTCCTTGCCGTACACGAAGCCGGTGGCCGCCAGCATCAGCCGGATGGCGGTTGCCTCGCCGCAGCCCATGCAGGAGCCCGCGCCTCCGACAAACAGTTGCGAGCTCGACGCCAGCATCATGTCGCCCAGCGCCTTCTCATTCAACAGCCGCGAAGGCGTCTCCGGCAGGTGATGATAGAGGTCCATCATCAAGTCCAGACGCTTCACGTTGCCGTTTTTCGCCTTCATCTCCAGCGCCTTGTGACTGCCGCAGGCCACCACGCATTCGCCGCAGCCCTTGCACTTGTCCGGATCCACGAAGATGCTGAACAGCCCGCCCTTCTCGCCCTTCTTTTGCGGGATGGTCCAGTACTTCTGCGTCTTGACGAATTGGGCCTGCAGCTCGGCGCGCATGTCGCTCACTTCAACCTTAGCCAGCTGCGCCTGCAGCGGCTCCGCCTCCACCACCTTGCCCAGGATCGCCGTGTCCGGACACGCGTTCACGCACTCCATGCATCCCACGCAGTTCCCCGCCACCAGCTCGGGGATCTCCGGCGCCAAGGTGCGGAAGCTCCGCCGCATCGCGCTCGAGGCCGGCATGAAGCTGCGGCCCACGTACTCATCCGCAAGCAAATCGCTTTCCTTGCCGCGTGCGTAGGTTGCGATCACGTGCTCACAGAAGTCCGGCTCCACCACCTCCGGCTGCGCCGTCGGCACCACCGGCAGCTGGTACTTGTAGGACTTCTCCGCTGCCTTCTCCACGTCCTCGGCGGGAGGCGTCACCAGCGCAACCTCTTCATACCCGCGCCGCGCCGCCTCGATGTTGTCATCCACCACCGACCCGCCCTTCTTCCCGAAGTACTTGATCAGGGTCTTGCGCAGCGAGCCGAACAGCTGCTCCTGGTCCAGCCCCGCCTTGGCGGCGAACGGCGTCAGCTTCAGAAACGCGCCCAGCAGCACAATCCCCTGCATGCGGATCTGCAAATCCGTGCGCGTCGCGCACTCCCGCGCGATCTTCTGCGCGTCCAGCACATACAGCTTCAACTTGCGCTCGCGGATCGTTTTGCGCGCGCTCAGCGGCAGGCTGTTCCACACCTCGCCCGCCGGCAGGTTCGACTGCATGTAGATCGCGCCCTCCGGCCGCAATCCGGCCAGCGGATCGCCGCTCAGAAACGCGTTCTGGTCCTGGATGGCCACAAAGTCCACCAGGGTCAACTCGGCGTGCATGCGGATCGCTTCCGGCGCCAGTGTCAGGTAGTAATTGGTCGGCAGGCCCTTCTTTTCCGACCCGTACTTCGGGAACGCCTGCGCAAACAGGTTGAACAGATCGCTGGCCACCGCCGCGATCACCTTGTTCGTCGTGACCGACCCGAACCCGCCCACCGAATGCCCGCGCAGCGAGAAAGCTCCCTCCGGCCGAACGTCGGGATCGATGGTGATTTCCAGCGAGTCATGGTGCTTCACGCCCAGCACGAAGGAGCGCTTGCCGTGGCCGTGCACCATGTTTTCCACCGCCGCCACGAAATGTCCCGGCCGCAGATCGCGCCCGCCCAGCCCGGCCACTCCGGAATAAATCTCCGGGATGTGCCGGATGCGGTCGCCGCTGGTGCCCATGTGCGCATCCGCCAGCGCCGCCTTGACCTCGATTGCCAGCGGGTTCGACTCCGCCAGCGGCACGTCGCAGCGCTCGATCACCGCCGCCGCCTTCACATGCTGCAATGCCAGCGCAATCTCCCATGCCGGGAACGGACGGAAGCTGACCAGCGTGATTGCGCCCACGTTCATGCCCTTGCTGCGCAGGTAGTCCACTGTCGCTTCCGCAGTGTCCATCATCGATCCCATGCCGAGGATCGCGTACTCCGCGCCTTCCATCCGGTACTGCTTCAGAAAATCGTAATGACGTCCGGTCAGGCGGCCGTACTCCTCGAACGCGCTCGACAGCGCCGGCGACACGCGATCGTAGAAGTGCCGCTGCGCCACTTTGCCTTTCATGTAGCTGTCCTGGTTCTGCACGCAGCCGGTCAGCACCGGCTTGGCCGGGTCAAACAGCTTGCGCAGTCGCAGCTTCGGATCGCCGACGAAATCCTTCATCAGCTCTTCTTCCGGCAGCCGGATGGTCTCCAGCGTGTGCGTGGTCAGGAACCCGTCCTGGCAATTCATGAACGGCGTTTCGCTGTCTTCGGCGGCTCGCCGCGCGATCACCGCCAGGTCGGCAGCCTCCTGCGCGTTGCGTCCGAACAAAATGCCCCAGCCTACGTCGGCCACGCCCATCACGTCGTCGTGACCGGCGTGCACGTTCAGCGAGTGCGAGGTCAGCGCCCGCGCCCCGATATGAAACACCACCGGCAGCCGCTTGCCGCTGATCACGTACAGCACCTCCTTCATCAGGATCAAACCCTGGCCCGAGGTGAAGTTGGTCACGCGTCCGCCGGCCAGCGCGAATCCTTCGCAGGCGGATGCCGAGCTGTGCTCCGACTCCGGCTCCAGGAACTGCACCGGCTCGCCCCAAAGGTTCTTGGTCCCGTTGGCAAACTCCACGGCAAAGCCGTCGCCCATCGGCGTCGAGGGGGTAATCGGATAGGCGCATGCGCCCTGCGAGATGTGGCTCTCTACCCACACCACCGCTCCCGATCCGTCCGTCGTCGTGACCGTGCCCGGATAGCGGACACCTTTGTTGTCGATTGCCTTGGCCGCTTTGTTGATCTCGATTGCGGTTGCCATTTCTTCCTCTCTTTTTCGCGCGCACACAGGGGCGCGGTCGGCAATATGAAATCGTTATGAATGCGAATGAATGGAGCTGGCGGGGCGATCGCAAAGGAGTTTGGGGATGGCAGGTGCCGGCGCCATAGGCTCACCGCTCGCAACCCGCAACCCGGAACTCTTGTCAATCATCGTCACCCCTGACGAAGTGGAGGTGACGGGCCATCCCGTCTCGGGCGCGCGCACGCGTCCCCTTCACCCCTGGCCTGAAGCGAGGCCTCAGTACCTGCTGCCATGGTCGTCCTACCTCCTGTTGAGGGGCAGTGATAGTGGTCACAATTAGGGGTGATAGGGCTCACTTCCGCGCCATCCTATCGGCTCTACGCTAAGTGTGTCGGCGTCTGGTTGAAGTACGCTCGCCCTGAAAGGCGAGGGCCTGCGGTCGGGTAAGAAAGAACAGAGCTCGGAGGCTACCGTGCTCACCATTCAAAACGCGGCACCCACCTCCGGCCTTACGACTGAAGGTTCAAAGCCCGCTATTGCTGCCGTTGACGTCCTCTTTCATCCGACCTCGCGCTCTTCGGCCGGGAATTGCCCGCTCCATCCACCGTCGGAAGCTGAGATGGACGCCGCCGGCATTGCCTGCGCGCTGGTCTCGCAATGCAGGAAGTGGTCCTGTGAACGACAGTGGATGTGCGAGGAAACCCGCCTCGACGACGTCCTCTGCTACACCCGATCCTCTTCACGCTTCATCGGCCTGGCCGGCTACAATCCGTTCGACATCGCCGACAGCCTCCGCGAAATCGAGTTCGCCGTCGCCACTCGCGGCTTCCGCGGCGTCTACCTGCATGTCCCCAGTTTCAACCTGTCCTTGCGCGACCGACGCGTGTACCCCATGTTCGCCAAGGCGGCTGAGCTTGGCGTTCCGGCGATGATGCAGTTGCCGCCGGTTCCCTCCCTGGCGCAGGAAATTGAAGGCGTCGCTGCCGACTTCGCCGAACTTGCGCTGGTAGTCGCGCAGTCCCGCCCCGAATTGAAGGACCTCACCGCGATCGCCGAGCGCTGCGAAAACGTCTGCTTCGCTCTTGATTCCGTCGCCCTCCTTCACGTCATTCATCAGTGGACGGAACTTGCGGTCTCCGCCTCGGAATCAAAATCGGCGCCGGACTTTATGTCGGAGATCTTTGCGCAACGATGTATGTGGGGCAGCAATGGCCGGGATTGGCCCGCAGCCGTGCGCGTCGCCGATCCTTTCCCCCTGCTGTCCGATGCCCGCGCCAACTTCTACCACCGCAATGCCGAACGCGTCTTTTCACTCACCCAACCGCTCGTCTCACGCGCTCCACACTCCGTCTCCACCGAAATCCTCATTGCCGAACGGTAGTTTGGAGTTCAGCAGTTGGGAGTTCGTGGGCCCCGTTGCCGTCACCGGGACAGCCGTACGAAAAACAAAAAGGCGGCAGCCGCACTCGGCCGCCGCCCGCCAAACTCCTAACTCCTATCTTCCAACTCCTGTCTTCTCTTCTTTCCGTCGATCCTCGACGGAGCACGTGGCGCTTCTTCAGGTAGGTATTCCGAGCTTGGGCAGCAGCCACTGCGATACCACTACCCAGGCCAGCACCACGGCGATAATCCACATCCATTCAGGCATGACTGCAGGCTCCTTATTTCATCATACGCCTGCAGCGTGGGTGTAAGGCGAAGTGAAATTGGGTAATCGGGAAAAGTGAATACATCGGAGAGCCGACTTTACGCGATTACGCAATTCCACTTTCTACTTTCACTCACTTCCACCACAGTCCCCAAACCACGTCGACCGTGGTGTGCGTGATCGCCGAGCACGTCAGTCGGCGTCGGTCCAGCCACGCCCGCCCGTAAAACACGCCTGCGATCGCCGCCATGATCACGTAGCGCCAGTTGAACGGCAGCGGCTTGTTGAAATGCGACAGCCCGAAGATCACCGCCGCCACCGCCAGCGCGCGGCCGCGTCCTAATCGCGGCTCCAGCAGGTTCTGCAGCAGCCCGCGAAAAAAAAACTCCTCCGGAATGGCGACAAAGAAAAATGTGATCAGGTAAGCCCCCGCAATCACCGCCGCATCCGGCTTCCACGGCTTCCAATGGATGAACCCCAGCGCCAGTCCCAATCCGATCGCGATCGGCGCATAGAAGCCCCATTCCCGCAGCCCAGTCGCCAGGTCGCGCAAGCGCAAACGAAAATCGAATCCCACTCCGTCCAACCCGCGCACCACCAGGAATGCGTACAGCGCGGCATCCACCAGCAGGAACTTCGGCAAGGCGCTCAGCCCCGGATGCGGCCACGCTCCCGCCAGTAGCCGAAATTCCACTGGCGCTCCCACCACCACCAGCGCCACCACGTCCTGCCAGCACACTCCGGTGGCGGAGCCCGGCCGCCCTGTGGAGCCCGGCCGCCCCCGGCCGGGTGGCACAAGCTCAAACATCGCCGCCAATCCCACCGGGATCGAAAACAGGATGAGCGCGTAATCGCCGCGAAATTCTCCGCGCGGAATCGCGAACACCAGGTACGAGACCAGCAGCAGTCCCGGCGCCAACACTCGCGCCGCTCGATTCGTCATCCCTCGACGCAGCGCCTCCGCCGCGCCAAACCCGAATGCCCAGTACGGCGCCAGCAGCACGGCGAAGCTGGCGAACCCGCTCGCCATGTGCCCGCCGATGCGCGCGCTCATGTTGTAGCGCTGCGCCACCATCCAGAACGCCACCAGCAGCGGAACCAGGGTTCCGCCGCACAGCAACGCATCAAAGCGTTCGCCTTGCTTCGCGTTTGTACTTGCCGCCGTCAAAGTATGGACGATTGCATCCAATCCTAACGTTACAACGAACGCTGGGCCGAGAAAACAACTCCCGGCCTGTTGAAAGTTCAATGAAAACTCTCTCCTCCGCCGCCATTCTCTTCGACCTCGACGGGGTTCTGGTTGACTCCCGCGCCGCCGTCGAGCGCCAGTGGGCTGTCTGGGCGCGCGAGCACCATCTCGATCCCGCCCGGGTTATCCCCATCGCCCACGGCCGTCCGACCATCGAGACCATCCGTGAAGTCGCGCCCCAGCTCGACGCCGACGCCGAAGCCGCGTCCATGGAACAGCGTGAAATCTCCGACCTGGAAGGGGTGCGCGCCATTGCTGGGGCCGCCGATCTGCTGGCTCGTATTCCTCCCGACCGCTGGGCGGTCGTAACCTCCGGCACGCGCGACCTGGCCACCACTCGCCTGCGCGCCGTCGGCCTTCCGGTCCCGCACACCATGGTCTCTGCCGGCGACATCACCCACGGCAAGCCCGACCCCGAACCTTATCTCAAGGGCGCGGCAGCATTGCGCTTCGCTGCCCGCGACTGCATCGTCATCGAGGATGCGCCCTCCGGCATCCGCGCCGGCAAAGCCGCGGGGATGCGCGTCATCGCCGTGCCCACCACTTATCCTGTCCGCCAACTCGGCGAGGCCGATGTCATCATCAAGCGCCTCTCCGACCTGCGCATCACAACCGCGAATACGCCCGGGCGGCAGGCTGTGCATCTCGAAATCCTGCTCCCCGGATCATGACGCGCCGATGAAAAAGATTTTGATACGCGGCTGGTTGTACGTCTTAATCGCGGCCGCCATCATCTACGCGGCAGATGCGCTCCTGCTGCGCTTCCGCCGTGAACCGTATGGCGCGGTTACCATCCAGCGCTACTACGCACTGCACAAAGACAAACAGAAAACGAACTACATGTTCGCAGAACCGGAAGCGCAGATTTGCGTCCACTCGCTGCTTCCGCATTCCGGTCATCCCCCGTGCTGGTACCTCAGCCGCCACGCCGAACAGCGCATCGACTACGAGTAATCCGCGGCAATAGGAAAGGCACGGCTTTCACCGTGCCCTCTCGGGTCCCCAGAGTAGTGCAGCGGCGGAATTTGCTCCGCCGATCTCTGCGGATTGAAATCCGCCGCTACACAAACCACCAAATCTAGTGTTGTGGTGTTGTCGGTTGCGTGTTGTGGTGATGATGTTTCTTGTGGTGTTTCTTGCGATGATGCGTCTTCGCCTCGGCAACCGGGGCCATTAGCGTCGCTGCCACCACGCCGGTCAATAGCAAGAACAACAACTTCTTCATTCAGCTCCTCGTCGCGCGTCCGCGCTATCTCCTTTGTAGAGCAGCTCAATTCCCGGCGGCAATGAGGAAATCACCCGTGGTTCCCCATTTGATACGCTCCCAAGCAGGTATGAACGGGCAGAAATACTCTGCCGTAACCGCACTCTTCGGTCATTTCAGGGCCTACTCTATTCGCTAGAAGAACGAAGCAGGCTTGGCGGCCAACATGGGCAGGCGGCAATACAAGAGGTGTCGCATCGCGCTCCCGGTAACGCTTACCGGCCTTGACGCCAACGGCAACCGCTTCCGGCAAACTGCGACCACCGTCGACATCGGCGTCAACGGCTTGCGCCTCAGCGGCGTGCGCTGCTTACGCGCTGTCGGCGAGCCGGTGCAGGTGGAATACAAAGGCCGCCGCGCGCGCTACCGCGTCGCCTGGATCGGCGCCATGGGCACGTGCTGGGATGGACTGGTGGGTCTGGAGGGAGTGGAAGGCGCCCGCGTGTTGTTCGCCGAACATCTTCCCGCCATGTTTCCCCTTCCCGACGTCGATCGGGATCACTACGTCGTTCCGCCGTCGCCGCTTCAGGCCGCCTTCAACATCGACCATGCCGCCCTCGAACGTCGCGAGATGCAGCGCCGGGAAGTGGAGCGCCGTCGTCATCCGCGCTTTAACTGCGCCGGGACCGTCCAAATGCGGGAGACCGGCAGCGAGGTCGCGATTGCCGGCCGCATTAACGAGCTCAGCCTTGGCGGCTGCTACGTCGAGATGATGTCCCCCCTGCGCACCGGGACCGCCATGCGCCTTGACTTGGCCGTCGGAGGACGTAACGTCCAATTGGAAGGCATCGTGCGCACCTCGCAACCCACTTTCGGCATGGGCGTGGAGTTCAGCAGGATGGCGCCGTCGGAAGCCGACAAGCTGCACGCGGTGCTGGCCGAGTTGAACGGCGAAGCGGTCGAACCCGCGCCGCAACCCGCAGCGCTCGAAACGCCGCCAGCGAAAACGGTATCGGCGGAGGAAATTGGCGAGGCGGTGCTGCGCTGGTTCGGCGCCCATGACGCGCTCACCCGAGAGGAATTCCTGAAATTAACCAGAAAACTGGCGCTCGCGGACCAGGAACTCACGCGCGCCTGATGGGAGACGTTTATGGCAGTTTTGGCGACGGTCGAACAGCGGGCAATGCCGCGCATTTTCTATCGTGACTTGAAAATCACCTACAACGGTTGCGCTGAGTGGGTGGATACGCGATCGCCTGACCTTTCTGCAAAGGGAATGTTCATCAACACCCCCCGGATGTTTCCTCGCGGCGCCCAGCTCACGCTGCAGTTCGAACTGCTGCGAGCGGGCGTGTTGGTGCGCACGGTGGGAGAGGTTCGCTACTGTCTGGTAGGTCTCGGCATCGGAGTGGAATTCATCCACCTTCCCGAGTACGCCCGCGCCGCCATCGAGATGGAACTGGAGGAAATGAAAAAGCAGGAAGCAAGCTGATGTCCGCACTTCTTGCTTCTGACTTCTTACTTCTGACTTTCTACTTTCATGAGACTTCCGCTTCGGTTTCGCTCTCCTCGCCGTGCACGAGGCCGAACTTTTTCAGCTTGTAGCGCAGCGCGTCGCGGCTGATGTCGAGCAGGCGGGCAGCGTGGGTCTGATTGTTGTTGGCCTGCCGCATGGCCATCTCCACCAGCGCGCGCTCCACTTCTTCCAGCGAGGTCCCGCCTTCCGGAATCGAAAGCCGCGGCAGGCTGCGGCCGTTGCCCAGCTGCGGACCGCTCTCGCCCGCGGCCGACTGGAACGCGGTCATGCCCGTCTGCCCGCGTCCGACCGAGAACGGCAGATACGCGGGTTGCAGCTTGTCCGCCTCTTCCAGGATCATGGCCCGCTCGATGGCGTTTTTCAGCTCGCGGACGTTTCCCGGCCACTCGTGGCTGAGCAGCAGCTTGCGCGTTTCCTCGGTGATGCCGCGAATCGCCTTCTTGAACTTGCGGTTGTAGCGCTCGACGAAGAACTCGACCATGGGAAGAATGTCGTCCTTGCGCTCGCGCAGCGGGGGCAGGAAGATGGAAATAATCGCCAGCCGGTAGTACAAATCCTGCCGGAACTGCCCTTCGCGGACCGCCTTTTCCAGGTCGCGGTTGCTGGCCGCGATCACGCGCACGTCCACCTGCATGTCTTTAATGCCGCCGACACGCCGGACCACCTGGTCTTCCAGCACGCGCAGCAATTTGGCCTGCAGCAGCGGCGACAGCTCGCCAATCTCGTCGAGGAAGAGGGTGCCGCCATCGGCGACCTCGAACAGACCCTTCTTCATCGTCTTGGCGTCGGTAAAGGCGCCGCGCTCGTGCCCGAACAGCTCGGCTTCCATCAGCATTTCCGGGATGGCCGAGCAGTTGATGGGAACGAAGGGTTTGTCGCGGCGGACGCTCTCGTAGTGAATCGCCTTGGCGATCAGGTCCTTGCCGGTGCCGCTCTCGCCCTGGATCAGGATGGTGGTGGCTTCACTCGATGCGACCTTGCGCACAAAGCCCATCAGCTCGGTCATCTTGCTGGAGACGCTGACCACTTCGTGATAGCCGGTGCGCCGGCGCATCGCCCCACGCAGTTCTTCGACCTCGGTCTTGAGCTTGGTGGCTTCCAGCGCATTCTTGGTGGTGACGGCGAGTTCGTCGAAATCAATCGGCTTGCCGACAAAGTCGTAAGCGCCCAGCTTCAACGCCGCCTTGACGTCGTCCAGCTGCGGATCGGCGGTAATCATGATGACGGCGCGGGCGTCGCCATTCTGCTTCAGCTGCTGCAGGACTTCCAGCCCGCCGATATCGGGCAGACGCACGTCGAGCAGCACCAGGTCGGGCGACTCGGCGTGGGCGACCTTGAGGGCGGTCTGGCCGTTTTCGGCCTCCACCGCCTGCATTCCCCACTCCTCGCATTTCTGTCGCAGCGACCAGCGCACCAGCTTCTCGTCGTCGACGATGAGCACCTTGTCGCGGGGCATCTGTGGATAACTTTACTACGGTTGGCGCACAAGGGGGTGTGATGGATATCACAACGGGTGACCAGAATCCAGCCCGGCACATGGGTTCCGGGCTGGGTTCTTTCGCCGGAAAGACTTGTGAGTTCGTTTTACGCCCGCTTCATCGGCAAATGCACTTCAAACGTTGTTCCCTTGCCGACCTCGCTGGTCACCTTGATCTTCCCGCCGTGGTCTTCGACGATGCGCCGCGCCAGTGACAGTCCCAGTCCGGTGCCATGGCCCTTGGTCGTATAAAAAGGACGGAAGATGTTGGGCAGGTGCTCGGGCTGGATACCCTTGCCGGTATCGCTCACGCTAACTACGGCCCGCCCGTCGCGTTGCGCGATGGTTACCTCCACCTGCCCCGGACCGCCGGCATCCATGGCCTGGATGCCGTTGAGCATCAGGTTGAGCAGCACCTGGTGAATCTGACCGGGATCGTGCTCGACCAGCAATTGCCCGTCGCTCTTTTGCAGCTCCACCTTGATGGCCCGCGACAGCGTCTGTTGGCGCGCGAAGATAACGGCGTGCTCGGCGGTGGCGTTAAGGTCGGCGGCGCGATAGTCGGGCGGCTTGGGACGCGCGGTTTCCAGCAGGTCGCTGACGATGCGGTTCACGCGCATCACTTCCTGGCGGACGTCTTTCACGACCTCCCGCGCGGGACTTTTCTCCGGCAAGTCGCGGCTGATGATGTCCATGACTCCGGCGATTCCGGCGAGCGGGTTGCGAATCTCGTGCGCCAGTCCCGCGGCCAGTTCGCCCAGGGTGGCAAGGTGCTCGGCGCGCGACATCTGGGTGTTGTGCAGGCGCTCGATCTCCGCGCGCGACTCGCGCAACTGCTCCACCATTTGGTTGAAATTTCGCCCCAGTTGGCCGATGTCGTCGCTGCGGTCGGCGAAGTTGACTTTGGCCTCCAGGTCGCCATCGCGCACGCGCTGGATCTTCTCCTGCAATTCGATCATCGGCCGGCTGAAGACGATGCTGAGCGTCAGCACCAGCACGGCGCAGATGGCGATGGCGCCCACGGTGGCCACCACCAGCACGCTGCGCCGCTCGCCGGATTCCAGGGAAAGCGTCGCCAGGATGAACAGCAGCAGGCCGTTCAACAACACGGCCAGGACGGGCAAAAGTGCCCGGAGCTGCCAGTTCAGGCGCAAGTGCGGCAAGTGACTCCCCTCGTGAGGACTGCGTTGGGGACATTGTAGCGCGTGAAACAGAGTGGCTAGTGCTTAGTGGCTAATGGCGAGTAGGTAGTGGCTAGGGCTCGGGGCAGAGGCTGAGGGAAAGGCTGGAAGCTTGGGAATCCAGGCAAAGTCACCACTAATTCATTTCGACAGCTCCTCGTTGGTACCCTGGACCCTAGATCCTAGCCACCTTGAACCAAAAAGATTTCACGTTCCCGGGCTGCGGATCCGTGAAACGGAACCCGGGAACGTGAAATCGACTGGAAAATTCACTCCTCGTTAATAGCTACTCGCAACTCATGCATACGCGTGCAATCCCGGCAGCAGGTAAGTGACGCCAAAGAAAGTGAACATCACCACGGCGAAGCCGAGAATCGCGAAGTAAGCTGCCCGGCGTCCGCGCCATCCGCGCGTGATGCGCATGTGCAAGTAGCCGGCGTAAACCAGCCAGGTAATGGCCGCCCAGGTTTCCTTCGGGTCCCAGCTCCAGTAGGAACCCCAGGTGCGGTTCGCCCAATAGGCGCCGGCGGCGATCATGGCGGTGAGCAGAGGAAACGCGATGCCGATAGTTTTGTACGTGATGCTATCCAGTCCGTCGGCGCTGGGCAGCAGGCGCTCCAGGTCTTCGCGCCGCCAGTGCAGCATCAGGTACAGGAAGGAAGCGAAGATGCCGGTCACGAGGCCGGAAAGAATGAACGGGCTGGCGGCCAGAGCGGTGGGGAACAATTGTCCTTCCGCGTCTGGCGAAGCGTAGGCGCCGTTCCGCGCGCGCAGAAGGAAGCCGGCCAGGGCAATGACCTGCAGCGCGATGCTGATGAACAGGGCGCGGTTGGCGACGGTGAGGAAGTTCTCCTGCTTCCTCCATTTGGCGATGGCGTAGATGGCGAGCGGCGCCGCCGACGCCAGCAGCACCAGCAGGAACACCCAGCCCAGGTCGGGGATGGTGACCATCAACTTGACGCCGCGCTGGATGCTGATCTCCTCTTTATTTTGCGCGTCCCAGGCCGCCACCGCCAGCCCACCCCATTTCTCGAAGCGCGTCATGATGCCGAGATAAATGGCGGTAACCATGCCGCTGGTAACGGCAAGGAACGTCTCGGTCTTCATCTGGTCTTTGATGAGGAACATCATGGCCAGTGCGAAACTGAGGGCGCAGGCGGCGTAGGCAAGCATGGCGAGCGTGACGTGCACGTGCAGCCAGGTAGATTGCAGAGCCGGCACCAGCGGGCGCACCGCCGAAGGCAGAAGCTGCATTAGGATGACGCCGGTGACCGCCAGCGGCATGGTCACGGTGCCGATCACTTTTACCTTGTACTTGCGCTCGGCCACCAGGGTGAGCGCGGCTATCGTCCACACAAAGCTCAGCAGCATCTCGTAGATATTGGCGAACGGTGGATGCCCGGCGGCATACCAGCGGTGTCCAGCGGCAAAGGTGTTGGCGGCGAAACCGATCGTGGTGGCGATGGACGCAAACTTGACATAGCGGTCCACGCCGGTCACGCCGAAGCCGATGTAGAGCGCCGACGCGCCGCCATAAAAGATCAGCGAAAGGTAAAGCAGGTTGCTTTCGTTTAGCAGGTTGCCCTGTTTCACGACGTTCAGAAACGCGATGAACGTCAGGAAGGCGACTACCAACGCGACCGCGACCAGCAGGCCGTAACTCGACTGCATTCCCGGATGCTCTTCAATTCTTTCCGTTGCACGCGACATGAGTCTTTCCCTCTCTCCTCAACTGCTACGCCCGAACCAAGGTCTTGGCGGCGGGAATGGTCGCCTCGCCGCTCTCGTTGACCAGTTCAGCGCGGATGTCATCGATCAAGCGGTTAAACCCTTCCACGAAGTGCTCCCGGTTCTTGTCGGCGGCGGTGCCGATCCACAGCGCCGGTCCGTTCTTGGTCTCGATTGCCATAGCCCAGAAGCGCTGGTGCACCAGGTAAAACGCCATCACCAGGCCGAGCGCCATCAGCAGGCATCCGGCCCAAACCAGCCACTGGCCGGGCTCGTGCGAGACCTGCAGGCCGGTGAAGGCGGCCATCTGCAGGTCGGCAAATTCGAATTTCAACGGCGAATTTCCCGTCTGTTGCCGCGTCGCCGGGAAGAGCCAGACTTCGCTTTTCGCCTGCCGGGCCCGGTCGGTAATCTCCAGGCGCAGCGCCGGATTGACCGGATCCTTGGAGCGCGTATAGATCTGACCTTCGCGCATGACGTAGTCGGGAATGAATTCGGCGAGCGAGACCGTCGTGTCGGCGTCCACTTGCGCGGCCTGGTAGCTGCGCAGTGTAATTTGCCGGGTGTCCGCTCCGCGTGTGACGTTGAGCAGCACCGATTCGACGTCCCCGGTCATGCCGTAGCCGGCCTGGTAAAAGCGAATGCCGTGCGTGACCAGGGGATCGTTAACGACGATCTCTTTGCGCAGGGTCTCCCGACCGTCCTCGAGCACGGTCAGCTTCGACCACCACTTCCGGGGCGTACCGTCGGGATAATTCTCCTGGCCGGTGCCGTCGCAGCGCAGGGTGAACGGCAGCGGGCGCGTGATGCCGTTGGTCTGCTCCAGCTTGGTTGTGCTCTGGCCGGGGGTCAGCATCAGGTAGCCCTTGTATCCGAAAAAGGCGTCCACGATGCCGCCCGTCAGAATCAGCAGCAGGCTGGCATGGACAACGTACACGGAGAGCACGGACCACAAATTCTTCTCCGCATAAATTGATGTTTGATTGTTCTGGGTCACGCGCCGCGGACGCAGGCCGGCTTTGCGGAAAGCACGCTCCACCGCGGCGGTTGCGTGCTCGGCGTCGCCGATCGCGAGGGTGCGTTGCGTGGGGAGCACGGCGCGAAAATGGGGCTCGGCTTGCCGATACGGGTGCGCCAACAGCCGCCAGGCCTTGGGAAAACGATTGATCGAGGCAAAGATGATGCTGATGCCCAGCGCCGCCATCAACAGCGCGAACCACCAGGTGTGATACACGTCCGTCAGTCCGCTGCGATCGAGCCAGTGCAGGGTGCCGGGCGAGTAGGCGCGAGCCATCTGGTCGGCGTCGGTCATGGGTCGCTGCAGGATCAGTGTCCCCGCCGCGGCTACCACGCCCAGGATGATAAGAAGAATGATTCCCGTCCTGACGGAGGCAAGTGTTTGAAACAGCCGGTTGCCAAAGCTTGACGCCATGTCACTCCCTCTACCGCCCAAAAATGCACGTTATCGGCCATTGGCGGGAGGTCGGCAAGGCGCGCAGAATCAGCTGCTTAGGCGCGTGCGCCAGCGATGTACCGGGCCGTTGTGAGCGATATCACCCACCCTGGTGATTCTGACGGGCGAAATAGCGCGATGCAGGCGAGGCGCTGGCCGCCCTTGTTTTCAGCGCCCGCAGATACTTTAATCGCGGCCATGCCAACCGAACCGGTTGCGAAGTCGAAGTCCCGGCTTCGCGAGGTAGTCCTGGTGCTGCTCAAGATCGGAGTCACCGCTTTTGGCGGACCGGCGGCGCACATCGCGATGATGGAGGACGAGTGCGTCAATCGCCGTGGCTGGCTCACCCGCGAGCGTTTTCTCGATTTCCTGGGCGCCGTCAACCTGTTGCCGGGTCCGAATTCCACCGAAATGGCGATTTATCTCGGCTACGTGCGCGGCGGTTGGGCCGGGCTGGTGCTGGGTGGCGTCTGCTTCATTCTTCCGTCCGCGATTTTCGTCACCGCGCTCGCCTGGATTTATGTGCGTTTCGGGGCCCTGCCGCAGATGGATGCCGTGCTGCACGCGGTGAAGCCGGTGATCATCGCCATCATTGCGCGGGCGCTTTGGCGGTACTCCGTCACCGCGTTGAAGACCGGTCTGCTGGTGGGAATCGCGGTGGCGGCCACGCTCGCCGGATATTTCATTCCGCATCCGCTTTGGCTGCTCGCCGCAGCGGCGCTGGTTTCCACGGCATTCGAAGGGGCTCGGAAACCGCGGCAGGCGCGCGCCGCTCTGTTGCTGTTATTGCCGGCCGCCGGGGCCTCGTCGCCCGCCGGGCTGGCTTCGCTCTTTCTGTACTTCCTGAAGGTCGGAACCGTACTATTCGGCAGCGGATACGTGCTGTTTGCCTTTTTGCGCGCGGACCTTGTCGAGCGCTGGCACTGGGTAACGAACTCGCAGTTGGTTGACGCCGTTGCCGTCGGCCAGATCACTCCCGGTCCGATCTCCACCGCGGCCACTTTTCTAGGCTACATCCTGGCCGGGCCGATGGGCGCGCTGGTCGCTACGGTTGCCATGTTTCTGCCGGCTTTTGTGTACGTCGCGATCAGCGAACCGCTGGTGCGCGCGCTACGTCGCTCGCGCCTGGCAAGCGCCGCATTAGACGGAGTGATTGCGGGATCGGTGGCGCTGATCGCGGTGGTAACCATTCAGCTCGGGCGGACCTCGGTGGTCGACGCGCCGACCCTGCTGATTTTCCTGGCGAGCTTCGCGGTCCTGACCTGGACGCGTCTGAATTCGGCTTGGCTGATCCTGGCAGCGGGCGCGATCGGGTTGACGCTGAAGTAGGCCTTCGACCTTATTGTCCCTTGGCCTGCACCGGCTGTTTCTCGAATACTACTTTCTGGTCGGCTGTCGCCTGCTGGGCCGTAAGGTGACGTTCGATGGTCAGGACCTTCCTGTCCGCCGAAAGCGACCATCGGCTCGTCCACTTCACCGGCGGGGCATTGCTTCCGGTCATGGGGCGAATGCGTCCTTCGAACACCAGCACCGCTCCGGACCAGTACACGCGGGCGATGTTCTCGGTGTCGGGTCCGGTCTCGAGCACGTGCTCTTCACCGTCGGGTACGATGTCGACGCGCGTGACCTGCCCATCGTGCTCGTACTGCATTTCCAGCTTCGCGCCCAGGTGGCGGATCAGGTAGCGCGCCGAAACGGGCGCTTCCAGCCCGCCGAAGTTGCTCTTCTCGAGGTCCAGGTTCCAGATGCCGGTGAAGTTCGGCTTGGCGGGAGATTGCTGCGCCGGCGCAGCGGCGGCAATGATCAGCAGAAACACCAAGAACACAGAAGCACGACGAATCATAAGGAAATCATACTCCGCCGCCGCGCTCCGCAGCAGTGTGGCACCGGGACAGAGCAGTAGCTCTTCTTGTTCATGCCTGGGCGCTGAACGGCATCCGCGCAACAAATAAGCACCGGAGGAAGCTGGATGAGGGAATAAGAGAAGCTTCCTCCGGCAGCGCGTCGCGGCTCATGATCCCCAGGCCCTACTGTGCCCGGATCGAGGCACTTCAGGGCATCCGCTTTGCGCTTAACCTTTTGCGTGTTCCTTGGCCCGCGTGAGCAGGTCCTCAACCTTCTGACGCTCCGGATAATGTGGGTTGGTCTTCAGCAACTTTTCCCAGGCCGTGATCGCTCCCCGGGTGTCCTTCTTGCCCTGCCACCTGACGATCCCGGTATTGAACAGCGCGTTGGGATGGTTCGGTTTGTAAGAGAGCGCTTTGTCGAACTCGGCGAGGGCTTTTTCGGCGTCGCCCAAGTAGAACATGGCCGTGCCCATGTCCACCCGGACATCGGCGTTCGCAGGCGTGATCTTCAGCGCCTTTTGGTAATACTCGATTGCCTGCTGGTAAAGCTGCGCGTCGTAATAGAGGTTGCCGACCTTCGCCAACGTGTCGGTGTCCTTGGGATTTTTCTTCAACGTTTCCAGCATCGGCTGCGCTGCTTTGTCGACCAACTCGGGCGAGCTGCCGCTGCCGGGCACGCTGCCGAAACCGGGGATCTGCGCCGGGCCAATGTTTCCGGCGGGCTGCACCGCAGCCTGTGCCGGCGCCACCGTTCCTGGCTCGGAGCCGCGCAGCAGGTAGCCGAGCGCTCCCCCCAGCAACAGGCAAACCACGGCCAGCGTATAAGCCTGGGTCGTGCTCCAACTCGCGACCGTCACCACTTCATTCTTGCCGTTTCCGTTTCCGCTTCTGGACATATGCCGCTCCCTCGTCACTTCTTACGCTGTCAATTCCTGGTTCCGGCCACTGCCTGCGCCAGCATTTCCAGATGAAACAGCCGCTGCACCGCCTGCGTCATGCGGTCCTGCTCCACCTTTTCCGGGACATCTTTCAATTCCCGCGCCAGCGTGTTGGAAATCCGCTGCGTGATCCGTGCCGCCACGGTTTCCAGCATGTCAATCTCTTTCTCGCTCAATGGTCCCGCTTCCTGCTTGAATGCGTCCAGCTCTTGCCGGCAGATTTCATCGAGCCTGCCACGCAGGGCGACAATCGTCGGCACCACGCGCTCCGCCGCCAACTTGGCGCGGAATTGCCTGGCTTCCTCGTTTACAATCTTTTCCGCATCGCCGGCCGCGCTCTTGCGCTCACCTTGGTTCTTGCTGGTGACCTGCTCCAGCTCGTCGATGTCGTACAAAAACACTCCTGGCACTTCGCGCACCGCCGGGTCGATGTCGCGCGGCACCGCGATGTCCACCAGCAGCAACGGCGCACCATCGCGCTGCTGCACAACTTCTTCTGTTTCTTCGCGGCTGAGGACCAGGTTGGGGCACGAAGTCGAACTGATGACCACATCCGCTTCCCGCAACTGGTTCAACCGCTCTTCAAAGGGGAGGGCACGTCCGTGCAGCGTCTGGGCCAGCTCTTGCGCATTCTCGAAGGTGCGGTTGATGACCCGCACGTCCTTGGCGCCGTTCTTCACCAGGTAGCGCGCCGCGGTCTCGCTCATCTTGCCGGCGCCGAGCAGCAATACCTTGCGGTCTTGCAGCGATCCAAAAATCTGCTTCGCCAGCTCCACCGCCGCGTACGGCAAGGAGACGACCGCGCTGCCGACAGCGGTTTCGGTGCGCACCCGCTTGGAAACCGTCAGCGCCTTCTGGAATACGGCATCGAGGAACCGGCCAGTCGTGCCCACCTGCTGTGCCAGCGCCCACGCCGCCTTGACCTGCGCCACGATCTCCGGCTCGCCGATCACCATCGAATCCAGGCTGGAAGTGACGCGGAAAATGTGTTGCAACGCCTGCTCGTCGATCTTGCGGTAAAAGTGCTTCCACTCGCACAGCCGCAGGCCGTACTCGCGGGTCAAAAAGTTGAGCACGGATCCGGAAGCGGTGGCCGGATCGCGCGTCCACAGGATGAATTCCGTCCGGTTGCAGGTCGCCAGCACCGCGACTTCATCGATAGCGTCGGCACGGGACAACTGCGCCAGCGCGTCGCAGCGGCGCGGTTCGCTGATCCAGAATCGCTCGCGTACCGCCACCGGTGCCGTCCGGAAGCTAACGCCAATCACCATCACGCAGGATTCCAAAGCGGACTCTCCAACTTCCAGGCTTGATCCACGGCTTTAAAGGCACCCCTCGTGCCAAACTGCCGCTTGCACCGACGCGCCGAGTTTTCAAGAACTTATGCATGGATATGTGCGCCTGCGCAAAGCACGAGACGGCGCTGGTTGAGGAATATCACCCGACCGGCGCGTTTTTTCGCGCCCAAAATTCGATCCCATTCGGGCAGCGAATCCAAACCTATTGCCTGCACACACATACATCGGCGTACAATCGGCCTCCCGTTTGCATCCAACCCGGTTGGCGACTCTGGCTGCGCCGATTTCGCGAACCTGAACTGGAGAAAAGTGAATGAAGAATTTGCTGCTCAAGTCCTCGTTGCTGATTCTCGCCCTCAGCCTGGTGCTGCCGGCGTTTTCCTTGGCCGCCGACACCGGTCCCGACCTGTTTGCGTCCAAGTGCGCCTCCTGTCACAGCAAAGATGGTTCCGGCAACACGCCCATGGGAAAGAACCTGAAACTGCGCGATCTTGGCTCTGCTGATGTCCAGAAGGCTTCCGACAAGGACCTCAAAGAAACCATTAGCAAGGGCAAACCGCCCAAGATGCCCGCCTACGGCGGCAAGCTCAGCGATACTCAGATCGACGATCTGGTGAAGTTCATTCGCAGTCTGAAAAAGTAGCGCGAGCAAAAGGTTTCGGAGGTTTCGGGCATATAACGGAACCTCCGAGGCCTCTTGGTTCGAAACCTCCTTTGTTCGAAACCTCCGAAACCTTCGGATCGCCATTCTGATACCCTTTTGCCGCCATGAAATACCTTGCCGCCGTGTGCCTGCTTGCCGTTTCCTGTGTTGCCGCCGAATATCCCGCTCCCAAGGAAGGCGACTTCACGGCAAGAAACTTTAAGTTCAAGTCCGGCGAAACGCTGTCCGATCTGCGCCTCCACTACGCAACCATAGGCACGCCGGAGCGCGATGCGCGCGGACGAGTCTCCAACGCGGTGCTCATCCTGCACGGCACCGGCGGCTCGTGGAAGCAATTCACGCAACCACAATTCGCCAACGAACTCTACGGCCCCGGCCAGCCGCTGGACGCCAAGCGCTATTACATCGTGATTCCCGACAACATCGGCCACGGCGGTTCGTCCAAGCCGAGCGACGGCATGCGCATGCGCTTTCCGCACTACGATTATGACGACATGGTCGCCGCCCAACACCTGCTGCTCACCGAAGGTCTCGGCGTCGGGCATTTGCGGCTGATCTTCGGCACCTCCATGGGCTGCATGCATTCCTTCGTCTGGGGAGAAACCTACCCCGACTTTATGGACGCGCTTATGCCGATGGCCTGCCAGACAGTCCAGATTGCCGGCCGCAATCGTTTCTGGCGCGACGCCGTCATGCAGGCCATCAAGCTCGATCCCTCCTGGCACAACGGGGAGTACAAGGAACAGCCGGTCGCCGGCTTGCGCGCCGCGCAATATCTGCTTGCCATCGCCGGCAGCGCGCCCTTGCTGTGGCAGCGCCTGTACCCCACGCGCGACGATGCCGACAAGTTCGTTGACGCGCAGGAGTCCCGCATCAAGACTCTGGAGGCCAACGACCTTCTCTACCAGGTCGCCTCCTCGCGCCATTACAACCCCTCACCTGACTTGGAAAAAATCCGTGCGCCGCTAATGTGGATCAATTCCACCGACGACTTCATCAACCCGCCGGAACTGACCACGCCGGAGAGCGAGGTGAAGCGCATCCCGCGCGGGAAGTTCCACCTGATCCAGGGGAGCGCGGACACGCATGGCCACGGCACTCACACCTGGGCTGTCTTCTGGAAGGATCGCCTGTTGCAACTGCTCGACGAATCGCGATAGGAAAGCAGAAACGCTGGAACAAAAAATTTTCTGCTCGCCTGCGGCGCCGCAAACGCCGCTAAGGCCAGCGCATCATCCCGAGCGCGGTGAGGCATTTTCTGTCTTCGCTCCACCGCTGCTGAACATCTCGGTGAATGCGGTCGTGACTGCCTTGGGCAACTCGGCCGCGTTCCGCTTTGTCATCAGCTCGTGCCCGGCGCCTTCGATCATCAGCAACCGCGTGCGCGCAGGTATCAACTTCAATGCCGCGCTCATCTCCTCGACCGTGCCGAAGCCGTCGCGCGTGCCGCTGACGAAAAGAGACGGTGTGTGAAGGCTCGGAAAATGCGCTGTCCTGAGCTGCTCGCGCTGCTTGGGCGGGTGCAACGGGTAAGAGAGCAGCAGCAGTCCGTCAATCAAGCCGGGGGTGCTCGCCGCCAGCATCGTGCCTTGTCGCCCGCCGTAGGAGTGTCCCCCCAGAAACACACGGCCCTGAGCCATGGGCCGCAGGCAGGCGATGGCGCGGCGCAGTCCCTGCTGGTCACGCTCGGCGCTGCCGCGCACCGGAGGCCCGTGCGGACGCGCCTGGCGGAATGGCAGATCACAGCGCAAAACCATTAGGCCCGCTTCGCAAAACATGTTTGCCAGCGCGGTCAGCAGCGGGGATTGGCAGTTCGCTCCCGCGCCATGGGTCAGAATCAGCCCATCGCCGGACGCCTTCGCCGGAGTGTGCAGAAACCCGCGAACCGGAGCCTCGCCGGCGTTATCGGTGAATGGCCGGATTTCGGATTCCGCCATGTTGTTCTGCGCACCGAGTTGAGTAGGATCGCGTTAAGAACTTGGCGGTGTGAGAGGGCGGAGGGCGCCGGCGCCATTCGTCCCGCCGCGACTTTCGCTTTTGTTTGCCCGCCGATTATACTTTCCGTTTCTGAAGTTGTCTCGCAACGCTGCTATCGACCATCAGCTAACGACCATCGACTCCAACCGGAGGTAACGATGTCCG
>DASSIZ010000025.1 GCA_035691485.1 Terriglobales bacterium | reverse complement strand
TTCTTCTGCGTTCCGGAAATGCGTACTTCCGCGCCTCGGGCGCGCTGGTGGCGGCGGGCGCACTGGTTCCATTGATCATCTCCGGGGGCTTCTACCTGGCGCGGCGAGGGTTTGAGCCTGATGAACCGCTATTAAACCGCGTCGAACCGCTGAGGGAATCCACTGCTGAAGTCGAGGCTCCAGTTGCGCACGCAACTTCCGCGGTCGAGGCGCTCACCGCGTCGCGTATCCAACTGCTTATAGGATGCGGCATCGCTGGATTGCTGCTGGTGATCCTGACTCATCCGCCGCAGATTGGCGCTTTCCTGCGCTTCCGCGTCAATGCCGCGCAGGCGGCGGAGCGTGGCGACACGGAACTGCGCGCCCGTGGCGTCCATCCGGAACGATATCATCGCGTCGCCACCCTGGTCGATCGCTCGAATCCGTACGCCAACGAATTTCTCCGCCGCAGGCTGGGGACAGCAGGAGTGGACCGTTTGTATCAGGACAAGGTGCCGCTCGCGTTGTGGCGGGTGCGCTACTTCCGCGACGGTGAGCAGGATGAGTACGCGGTCGTGCTGCGTCCGGACGGCGCCGTGCACGCGGTTCACCACACCCTGGAAGAAAAAGCGTTCGGCGCAAAGCTGTCGCGCGAGGAAGCGCAGGCTCTAGCCGAGAAGTATCTGCGCGAGAAGAAACAAGTGGACTTGGAAAAATGGAAGCTGGTGGATTCCTCGGCCGATGCGCGTCCGGCACGCACCGATCACCGTTTCGTGTGGGAGGAAAAGCAAGCGGCAGCGGGCTCAAGCGCGGATGCGGCGTACGTGCGCATGGAACTGAAAGTCCAGGGCAACGAAGTCTCCGGCTACCGGGTCTTCTTCAAGATTCCCGAGCAGTGGGAGCGGGACCAGCAGAAGCGCACCCTGGCGCGGGTGCTGCAGTTGGTGTGGCAGATCCTGTTAATCGCCGCCCTCGCGGTGAGCGCGCTGGTCTTGTTTTTCAGAAACCTGCAGCGGCAGACGGTGCCGTGGAAGCGCCTGTCGAAGTGGGCGCTGGTGGCGCTGGCTGGGACCGCGCTGGTGACGATCACCGGCATCCCACAGTTGTTGGCGAATTACCCCACCGCGATCCCGTTGCGCACCTTCGAGGCGATCTCCGGCGTGTCGCTGTTTCTCGCGACTCTTCTGTCGTATACGTTGGCGTACTTCCTGTTGGGACTGGCATGGTTTTTCTTGGCGCGGAGCTATGGCGAGGAGAGGCTCTCGGCATGGAGCGGCATGCCCGCCACGTACTACCGCGACGCGCTCGTCATCGCCCTGGGCGGAACGGCGGCCTTGGCCGGACTGCAGCGGCTGGCGCAACTTGCGTCGCGCGCGTTGCCCACGATGATGCGCTCTTTCCCGGCAACGGTGCCGTCACGCCTGGATGGTTTTGCGCCGGCGGCGAGCGCACTCGGGCACGCACTGAGCACTGGAATCCTGGTCACCGGCGCGGTTGGTTTGATAACCGGTTTTATTGCCTGCTACCTGCGAAAGCGCTGGATGCAGTCGGCACTGCTGGTGGGCGGGGCGGCGGCCCTGGTGGGTGACTGGGGCAGCCCGGCGGATTTCGTGAAGCGCCTGGTGATCCAAGTTGTGCTGCTAGGCGTTGTATGGGCCGGAGTAAGAGGCTTGGTACGCTTCAATACCCTAGCTTATTTCCTGATCGCCGCTTTGCCTGGATTGGTGGCGACTGCAGTGGAACTTGCGAAGCAGCCAAATACGTATTTCAAGGTGAACGGGGTGATTGTCGCCTTAGCGGCAGTGGCGCTGATGCTGTGGCCGTTATTGGCGTGGAGATTGGCGGCAGAACGGGGCGGCGAAAGAGCTATCTCGGCGGTCGGACCGTAAGTTGTCCGTCGTTCTCTGTATTCTTGGGTCGTCGCGCGACCCCGAAATGACTTCCGGCCCGATACACCTGGTGTTCTGTCCCTATCACCCGGTCGTTAGTTGCAAACTCGCCCGAGTGGAACAGGGCCTCAGGCAAGAAGGAGCGCATGCGATTACAGATTGCTGTTCTTTGTGTGCTCGTACTTGCGGTTGGCATAAGCGAGGCGCAATCAGCGCCCCAAGCCTCGGTGGTGATGCAGGGGATACTGCTGGGGACGGGATTCCCGGCGCCTGATCCCGAACGCGCGGGACCCGCCAATGCGGTGCTTGTGGGTGAGAAGGTGTTCATTGTAGATACCGGGCGGGGAGTCACCATGCGTTTGGCGGCGCTGCAGAGGCGACCGTCGCGTATCGACGCCGTCTTTCTCACGCACCTGCATTCTGATCACACGGCGGACTTGCCCGACCTGTTCACCACCACATGGATCATGGGCCGCAGCAGGCCACTCGAACTTTACGGTCCAAAAGGTGTCGCGGAGCTCGCCGACGGCATGAAGCAATTCTTGGCCGAGGACATCCACATCCGCCGCGACTTGACTGAGATGCTTCCCGGCGCTGGGGCTGAGATCAGCACGCACGTCATCCAACCGGGTGTTGTGTACGACGATGGCGAGGTGAAGATCATTGCTTTCACGGTCGATCATGCGCCGGTAATCCCGGCGTTCGGCTACCGGTTCGAATCGCATGGGCGCGTGATCGTTTTCAGCGGCGATTACCACCCGCACGAGGACACGGTGCGCGCGGTGAAGGGCGCGGACGTGCTGGTGAGTGAGGCCTATCTTCCGGAGTACTTTGACCGGGTGCGAAAGCCGGAGTCAGCGGAGCGGCTGAAACGGTATCACTGCACGCCGGAGCAGGCGGGAGAACTGGCCTCCAAAGCCGGCGTTAAGAAGATTCTATTCACGCACATCATTCCTCCCGAAGGCGCGGGCGAGATCGTCCGACGAGCGAAGAAGGTCTTCGACGGCGAAGTCGTCGCCGGCAAGGATCTTATGAGGTTCTGATGGCGCGTTCTTATCGGCAGTGTGGGGGGCTAAGCGCTTGCGAATTCACAACTTTTTACGAATTTTTACCCCCATTTGACACACGGCGGGGAGCAATTGGCTATGTTGTCGGCTGTCCCGTGATAGATGCCCGGAGGTAGCGAATGGCGATGCGAGGGAAAAACGAACGGTTCAGACTGCTGGTGACACTTGGATTCGTAGTGTTTCCGGCCGCGGCGCTGATCGGGTTCAGCGTCCTGCACCTGCGTTCGATCCAGCGCGACCGTGCGATCGAGGCCGCGATCCAGCGGGATTTCCAGCACATGATGGCGATCACGGAAAAACGCATGGCTCGCAAGGCATACGACATGGTGGAGGTGGTCCAGGAGAAAGTGCCTTGCCCGTACGATTCCGATGCCGGCTCGCGGCTGCAGGCGCTTCTCGACCAGCATGCTGAATTCTCGCACGTGTTCGCCTGGAGTAAGGGAAAAGGAACGGTGGTGCGCTCGCAGTCCCGCTACGCCGAAATCCCCGAGGTCAAGGTCGAGGGAGAAAAGCTGGGTGCCATGATCACGGGCTGGTTCGACATGGAAGGCGGAGGCCTGGTTGAAAAAATGGAAAAGCTGGCGAGCAAGGGCGAGCGTCCCTATTTGCCGTCAGGCGAGTGGATCAACCGCAATGGAAAGGGCGTCTACCAGGCGGTAGTTTTCTTTCCGCTGAAAGAAAACAAAGCGGGCATCGGCGGAGTGGTGTTCGATCCCGAGTTCCTGCAGGGCAAGTTTTTTCCCGAGATGATGAACACGATGATGGCCGAGAGCGAATACGAGTCGCGCAGCAACAACAACGGCCACTCGGAGGCGGTGATGATGATTCACGCGCCCAAGGAACCGGCGATGGCGACCTGCTCGGATTGGGACGGCGGCATGCCGGAAATGGAGCGCAAACTCGAAGCCGGTTTCCCGGGGCTGATGCTGGCAATGAAGTTCAAGGGCACCACGGTGGAGGCGATCGGGCAGAAGTTCCTGCGTACCAGTTTCCTGGTCTTGGGCGGTTTGTCGCTGCTGCTGGCAGCCGGCATGGTGTTCACTTATCGCGGGGTGCGCAAGGAAATGGAGCTGGCGAAGATCAAGTCCGACTTCGTTTCCAACGTTTCCCATGAGCTGCGCACGCCGCTGGCGTTGATCCGTTTGTACGCCGAGACGCTGGAACTGGGGCGAGTGCCGCAAAAGGACAAGCAGCAGGATTATTACTGCACCATCCGCAAGGAAAGCGAGCGGCTGACGGCCCTGATCAATAACATTTTGGATTTCTCGCGCATCGAGGCGGGCCGCAAGGAGTACGACTTCCGCGAGACCAACTTGCCGGAGCTGGTGCGGACAACGCTGGAAGCGTATCGCTACCAGATCGAGCAGCAGGGATTCCGCTTCGAAGAAAAGATCGCGGACGATATTCCGCCCGTGATGGTGGACCGGGAGGCGATTGCGCGCTCGCTGCTGAACCTGGTGAACAACGCCATCAAGTACTCCTCCGACGACCGTTACCTGGGCGTGAACCTGCAACGCAGCAACGGCTCGGTGAAGCTGGAAGTGGTGGACCACGGAATCGGGATCGCGCGCGAAGAGCACTCGAAGATTTTTGAAAAGTTCTACCGCGTTTGCGACCCACTGGTGCACAACACCAAGGGGAGCGGCCTGGGGCTGTGCCTGGTGCGGCACATCGCCCATGCGCACGGGGGCAATGTCGAGGTGGAGAGTGTGCCCGGCAAGGGCAGCAAGTTCAGCCTGCTGCTGCCGGTGCAGCCTCCGGTCGCGGTGGTGCAGAACAGCAAACCTGATATCAGCCAGGGCGTGGGGGTGGCGTGATGACGAAGGTCCTGATCATCGAAGACGAGCCCAGCATGGTCGCCGGCCTGCGCGACAATTTTGAGTTTGAAGGTTATGAGGTCCTTACCGCCTATGACGGGGTCGAGGGCCTGGAGCGAGCCTTGAAAGACTCGCCTGACCTGGTGCTGCTGGACGTCATGATGCCCAAGATGAGCGGCCTCGACGTCTGCAAGCAGCTCAAGGTGAAGCGGCCGTCGGTGCCGATCATCATGCTCACCGCGCGCGGGCAAGAGGTGGACAAGGTCGTCGGCCTGGAATTGGGCGCCGATGATTACGTCACCAAACCGTTTTCCATCCGCGAACTGATCGCGCGCACCAAGGCCGTGCTGCGGCGCGTGCAGCACGGCAGCCACAACGGTGATCGCGTGGGGTTCTCGGACGTGTCGGTGGACCTGAAGAGCTGCCGCGTCAGCCGCCGGGGCAAGATGCTGGACATCTCGGCGAAAGAATTCGAGCTGCTGAAGTATTTCATCAGCCACAGCGGAGAAACCCTGAGCCGGGATCGCCTGCTCAGCGACGTCTGGGGGTACGAGCGGTTTCCGACCACTCGCACCGTGGACGCTCACATCGTTCGGCTGCGGCAAAAGTTGGAGCCGAATCCCGAGCAACCGCAATACTTCCTCACCGTGCATGGTGTCGGATACAAGTTTGTCGGCTGACGCGTGAAAGGCACGCTGGAGACAACTTATGGCAACCAGCAGGATCCAGCAGCGGATGCAGGCGGAACCGTTGGCCATCGCGCTGAACACGGTCGCGCCGCGAGAAAGCAAACGCGTCCGCAAAGTAAGCGCCGAAGCTTTGGAAGTGCAGGTGGCGGCGCTGGAACAGGACCGGCGGCAGGTCTACCAGGAATTGTTCGAGGCGGCGCAGGTCCAGCGCCGGTTGAGCGGGGCGCGACACGTCGAGCGCGCCGGCTTTGAAATCGCCAGCGAAGTTTTCCCTATCCGCCACCTCGCGGGCGACTTCATCACCACGATCGAAATTAAAGAGCAAGTCTGGATCGCACTCGGCGACATCGAAGGCAAGGGACTGGCAGCGGCCATGTGGTTTACGCACTTGGTGAGCCTGATTCGCTGTCATGCGCTCGCGGATATGAATGTCGCCTCGGTCATGACCAGGGTCAACCGCGACCTGTGCGGGCTGCAACCATCGCCACCACTGACTGCGATGGTCCTGCTGGCGATTGATTCCTCAGCGCGGCCAATCGAATACTGCAATGCCGGGCATCCGTCACCGCTGGCAGTGCGTCGCGACGGTCAAGTAGAGCGGCTCGAAGTCGGCGGCCCGCTGCTCGGCGTATTGAGCGGCGCCACCTACGAATCCGGGCGCGTCGAGCTTGGCGCGGGCGACTTACTGCTGGGATGCTCTGACGGGGTCCTCGAGTGTCACAACGAAAAGGACGAAGACTTCGGGTACACGCGCGTCATCACCCAGGCGCGAAAGCACGCCGACGATTCGGCGCGGGCAATTTTGTTTTCCATTCTCGGTGCGGTGCAGGATTTTGCCGGCGACACGACACGACAGGACGATGTCAGCGTGCTGGTGATTCGACCAGCAAAAGATCGACGCCAGTAGTTGAGAACAACGCATGTCGTCCCGAAGCTCAATTCGCGCGGCCGCGTGCCCGCCCGCAGCAGGCTCCTTTGTCGCCGGGGATGATGACCTGGCGCTGGTGGGAGAAGCAGAGATGGGAAGCGTGTCCGCGTTCGAAGTGCTTTCCTCGCGTTACGACCGCGCAATCCTGTCGCTGCTCCTTCACCTGACGGAGTGTGAGACCGAGGCGCTCGATCTGTGCCGCGCCGTCTTCCTGGCTGCGTATCGCAACCTGCCGCGCCGCAAGACAGAGTCGGTGTACGTTTGGCTGTATCAGATCGCGGCCGAGCAGTGGCTGCAACGGACCCCGGACACCGTGGGAACTCCAGGCCTGAAGTCAGACCGGCAGTTTCCGGCGTTGTCGGACCGCGAACGGCTGGTGTTCACCCTCAAGTCGGCCGAGCGCCTCGCGCTGCGAACCGTCGCCATGATCCTGTACGATTCCGAAGAGGCCATTGCCCGCACCTTCAGCCGCGCGGTTGGCAAGCTGCAGGCGGATTCCAAGCGCAATTACTGATTTCTGTGCAGGAACTTCAACCGCTTGTGAGGCTGCGCGCCGGCTGGGACATCGTCGTATTTCAAACAACTGATGGAGCCATCGACCTCGAGCACAGCGAGGGCAACATCTGTCACATTACAGATGCCGTGCTCCCGGAGGGCGCGCATTAATTCGTCATTCGACACGTGCTCGCGCGCCATGTGGGGAGCAATCACTTCACCGTTGTGCACCAGCAGCGACGGCGAACCCTGGATGAGGCGGCGAAAACGGCGATTCAAGCCGGAGACTTCCGCGACAATGTAGTTGACCACCAACAAGGTGACCGCCGCGGCCACGCCACCGAGCAGCGAGGTGTCGGGACCGGTCATGGCGTTCTGCACCGAATTGCTGATCAACAGGAGCAGGGTGAGATCGAAGGGCGTCATCTGGCCGACCTCGCGCTTGCCGCTCAGCCGAACGCCGAGCAGCACGACGAGGTAGATGACCAGCGTGCGAACCACGATCTGTACGAGAACGACGCCGCCTGGGTACATGAGAGAGTACGACCACACCTCTATTGCTGCACAGTCGGAACGGGCGCTCCTTTGGGCGCACTCAGGTACCCGGTGATTTTGTTCTTGTCCGCCGACATCACCACAACCTCGTACAGGTTGCGGTCACGCCCGGTATAGAACTGCAGCGGTTCGAACAAGGTGCGATCTTTTTTCTCGATGGTGCGATCGTCGGCCATGACGTTCAGGGTGAACTTGCCTTTCTTGCCGTCCACCTTCTTGAGCTGCAGGCTGACGGTGGAAACCGGCGTCGGCCGGCCGCCCTTCTGCAATGAGAATTCGTAAATATTGCGGTCGCCGCGATGCTTCAAGACCTCCAGATCGTCGCGGGTGTGCGCGATCAGGCCGCTCTGCACGTTGAGGTCGCCCATGACGCGCTCCAGCTTCGACTTGGTCGCTTCCAACTCAGTCCTGGTGGCGGCGATGTCGCTCTTGGCCCCGCCAAGATCGGTCCTGACACCAGCCACTTCCCCACTGACAGCGCCGACCTGTTTCTGGGTCTGCTCGGTGATGCGCTGCTCGGCCTGTCTCTGCTCCCGCTGCAGAGCGGCGGAGCGCGAGGCGATTTCCTTCTGGGTCAAGCCAACTTTTTCCGCCAGAACCTGCGTTTCTGCCTTCAGGCTGGATTCAGCAATGCCAAGACGCTTCAGCAGTTGCGCGTTCTCGGCCTTAGCCGCGGTCTGCCCCGCTTCCAGCTTGTCGATGCGCCCGCGCGAATCGACAATGAAATAAAGCGAAGCGATCACATAAACCATCGCGACTGCCAGCAGCACATAGCGCAGCAAGTTGCCGCCTGAGCCGGTGCTTACACCTTGGTCATCATGTTCTTCGGACATAATTCTCCTGACCTGAGTTGAAGGATGAGTAATTGTTAAGCAGAAGCCCTGCACTGTCAATGAACACGTTCTCGAGTTCTGAGTTCCGGGACGCTCCGGACAGATATGTGGTTAAGCCCGGCATCGTCAGGTGAACTGAAGAAAAACAGCGGGTTAAGGTGCTGCTTTGGTTTGACAATTGCACACCTCATCAGCAGCAGAAGTACCCCTGGATAGACGGCAATAGAGTGCCGCCACGTAAGACACACATCCTCTTAGGCCCAGCGCCGTAATATCCGGCAGAGCTGGCCGACAGAGAAGCGGGGCGGGAACTTCCAACTGTTGGCAGGTGGGGACTACGTTGAAGCATAAATTTTCACTTTATCTAGGGTGGATAACTTGGGGGGAGCGAAGTGAAATCAACCATCATTAGGGTCTTACTTGTATCCGTGGCGCTGTTGCCGGTCCAGGTGTACGCGCAAAATGCCGGGATTGCCCCGAGCCAGGGGGCTGGCCAGGGGGGAACGCCTACTGGCAATGTGCTTAGGATCACCTCGCCGAAGCCGGGCGCGCACGTGCAACAGACGTCCGTCGACGTGCAATTTGAACTTACCAACGGCGGAGCCTCGGCTGCCGGCGTGCCGACTTTCCGGGTGAAGCTCGACAGCCGGGATCCAGTCACAACCAACTCGACGAGCTACACGTTTACCGGACTGACGCCGGGAGCGCATACGGTTGTGGTGCAACTGGTGGACGCCAATGGGACCCCCATTGCGGGAGCGAGCAGCGAAGTGCCCTTTGTCGTGGTACAACCGGGGCCCACTCCGGGTGCGGCGATCGCTCTGCGGCATCACAGCCCGAGCATGATTCAAGCCGCTTTCCGGGTGGAGCAACCCAAGGATCAATCCACCGATGACGAACCGCCGTCGGCTGCCGGGGCGCTCCCGCTGCTTTCGGTTATCGGTTTTGGCGTACTGCTGGGCGGAATTGCTTCGGCGATGAAGACCAGGCCGCGGTAGCTCCGGTTTCTATTGGCGTGCTGAGGCACGGGCAACCGTGTCTCTCTTTTTGCCGCTTCCAGCCATCCCGATTGAGGTCCCCGGGTTCCGAGATGCTGGATTTGGGCATCTTACACAGACAGGCCCCGATTCACTTGCAATCCATTTACGCCGGAGAACGCGCGCTTGATCAATGTGGACCTGCAGTTCTGGCAGAACATCGCACGACGCTCCATGGACAGATTCCGTGCCTTTCTGCGTGCTGGAGTGCAGCACGCGCGAGAGTTCCGCAAGGACCGAAACTTGCGGCAGGCGATTTCGCCCATGCTGGTGATTGTGGGCGCGGTGCTTCTCGGCTACGTGGGTGGGCAGTACGGGGAGATGTTTTATGAGCAGCATCAGCTGGCGCGGGCATGGGAGCAACAGCAGCAGGCGCCACACGCTGCCGTGGCGAACCCAGCCTCAACGACAGTCACTCAAGACGGGTTGACCCGGCTTTCCGTCCCCAAGATCGACCTCGACTCGGTGGTAGTGGAAGGCACCACCTACCGGTCACTGTTACTGGGCCCTGGTCACATGAAAGAAACGCCCGCCCCGGGAGAGACCGGAAATTCTGTGATCACCGGTCATCGCGATACATTCTTCCGCCACATTCATGAACTCGAAAAGGGCGACATTGTCATGGTGCAGCGCGAGGGCAAGACTTTCCGCTACCAGGTGGTGGGCAAGAAGATCGTCGAACCCGACGACATGTCGGTGGTCCGCCCGGCCAAGGACAGCGAGTTGACCCTGATCACATGCTACCCGACTTACTACATCGGCCCGGCGCCAAAACGCCTGGTAGTCTTTTCCAAGCTTATCGGCGAACAGCCGGACGCGGTGCGGGCGAGCACCGCGCAATAGTTCCTTCCGGGCACCGGTCTAAAATGCCTTCGTGAAGACCTGGGACGCAATCATTGTTGGCGGCGGGATCATCGGGATGTCGCTGGCGTTGTCGCTGCGCCGGCATGGGGCCAAGGTGCTGGTAGTGGAGCGCGCCGAACCGGCGCGGGAAGCATCATATGCCGCGGCCGGTATGCTGGCCGATCTGGATCCGCATACGCCCGAAGCGTTGCGTCCGCTCGCAGTGGCTAGCGCCCTGATGTATCCGGAGTTCGTTCACCAACTGCAGGACGAGTCCGGCGTGAACGTGGACTTGCGCGAGTCGGGAACGATTTATTTTCCTGAGTCGAACTTTGCCTTGGGTACGATCGCGGCGGGTATGACTGAAGGCGACCAACTCAAGTCGCTGGAACCCTGCCTGGCTTATACCGGCGTCGCGGTGCTGCTGCAAGAGAGAAGCGTCGATCCTAGGGCGCTGACGACGGCTTTATTGAAAGCGGCAAAACATCGAGACATCGACGTCTCTTCGGGAACCCCGGCCACCGAGCTGATGATGAGCAATGCTGTCGTGGAGGGCGTGAAAACCGCCAAGACCGCCTTCCATGCGCCTGTGGTAGTGAATTGCTGTGGCGCGTGGGCCGCCGAGCTTGCCGGCGGCGTGCGCATTCCGACCAGGCCGGTTAAAGGCCAGATGCTGGCATTGATTGCGCCGCGACGAGACCTGCTGCATCACGTGGTGCGCGGCCCGGAAGTTTACCTGGTACCGCGCAGCGATGGGCGAATTCTGGTTGGAT
This sequence comes from Terriglobales bacterium, assembly GCA_035691485.1. Classification (NCBI taxonomy): domain Bacteria; kingdom Pseudomonadati; phylum Acidobacteriota; class Terriglobia; order Terriglobales; species Terriglobales bacterium. The sequence goes on along the minus strand of DASSIZ010000025.1, from coordinate 25,495 downwards.
CGACGACAGAAGAAGCCGGCTTCGACAAGCGGGTAATCCCGGACACGGTCCAGCGCCTGCATCAGAAAGCCGCTGAACTGGTGCCCGAATTGGGCGAAGCACGCATGCTGGAGGCATGGGCTGGACTGCGGCCCGGCACCCCGGACGGCTTGCCAATCCTGGGACGCGGCGAAACCGACGGGTACTTCGTGGCGACCGGGCACTATCGCAATGGGATCCTGCTCGCGCCGGTAACCGCCCTAGTGATGACCCAGGTGATTCGCGGCTTACCGCCGGAGTTCGAACTCAGCGCGTATTCGCCGGGCAGGTTCACAAAAAGGGGAATCGGGTAATTGGATAAAGTAAAAAGTAAGACAGATCAATTTACCTTCTACTTTCCTCAATTACCCGATTTCACTTTTCACTTTAAATGAACATCTCGTCCTGCGGTTGTCCGGAGTGATTGCGGGCGCGGCGGCCCATCAGCGTGCCCAGGCCGGCGGTGAAGCCCTGGACCACGGCGGCGATCTGGCGCACTGGCGAAATCACCGTGTGATGCACGATGTCGGTTGTTTCTTCCACGCGGTCCATCGTCCGGGTAACGATTTCGTCCGCGCGTATGACGTGTAGGCGCGTGCGATCGATGACATCGGAAACGGTTGCGTCCAGACGTTCCACCTGCGCCCTGATCGTGGCAGTGGAAGCGGCGGCGTCGGCCACCAGTTCCTCGATTTTCGGCTTGGTGGTCTGAATCAAGGACTGCGCGGCTTCCAGCGTGGGCAGGGCACGCCGCTGCACTTCCTCGGCAAGCGACTGCATGCGCGCGGAACTCTTCTTCACCGTGGCCAGGATGGCGAGCAGGATCCCGAGCTGCAACGCCAGCGCTACGCCGATTTCAACGAGCAGGACTGTAAAGCGCGTTTCCATGATTGATCGCCGGCGCGCTTACGCCTTGCTTTCTCCTTCGGTGGCTTCGCGATAGGCCTGGCGTCCCGCTTCGTAAGCCGACTTGAACTGCTCCTTCTGCTGACTGATCACATCTCGGCCTTTGTCCACCCACTGGTTGGCCTGCTCCTTGGCGCGCTGCGCGCGTTCCATCACCAGATTGCGTCCTTCTTCGGCCTGTCTGACCAGGACTTCGCGCGTTTCGCGGCCGGATTTCGGAGCGTAGAGCACGCCCAGTGCAGCGCCGATGCCAAGACCGGTTAGGAACCAGAGGAAGCCATTTCCGTCATTGTCCGACATAAAACCTCCAGACTATTCCTGAAGTTGGCGATGTTAGCACCCGTGGCAATCACGCGGCAAGGAGCAAAGGGACATGTCCAATGTAGACAAAATAAGAATGCAGAATCGGGCAAATGGTGCCTGTGCGGACTCATTGTTCATTCTCCATTCTGCATTCTTCATTCATTCTCACGGTTTCTGCGTTGGGCGCAGTACGATCTCGCTGGCATACGAGTGCGGCGCCTGTGTCACGATCATGGCAACGACGTGCGCAACATCCGTCGGACGCAGCATTTTGCCTGCGTCCCTGCCCTCGTGCGGACTGAGCTCGGATTGCGTGCTGCCGGGGCAAACCACGGACACGCGGATGTTGTACCGGCGTAGCTCTTCCGCCACCGAATAGCTCAGTCCGTTCAGGCCCCATTTCGAAGCCGCGTAAGCGGCGCCGTTTGGCAGAGGGTTTTTGCTGGCGATCGAGGAGATGTTGATGATATCGCCCTGCCCGGCACTGATCATCATGGGAGCGAAGGCGCGGATGGTGTAGAACACGCCGCGTAAGTTGGTGTTGAGGATTCGCTCCCAGTCGCCGGGCGGAAGCTGGTGCAGGGGGCGGCTGAAATCGCCGACGCCGGCGTTGTTCACCAGGATGTCGGCGCGGCCAAATGTCTTCTGAACGCGCGCCGCAAGGGTTTCCACGGAGGAAAGGTCGGCGACATCGCAAACCATTGCCTCGCATTGCCCGCCGGCTGAGCGAATCTGTTGCGACGCGGAATCCAGGGTCGCCTGCGACCGGCCGCACAAGATGGTGTTGGCGCCCATTTCCGCCAGGCGCATGGAGATTGCAAGCCCTATCCCGCGACCGCCGCCGGTAACGACGGCGATTTGGTCGCGCAGTAGTAAGGTGCCGTGATCCGTCATGCCGAGCCTCTTCTCCGCGCCAGTGGCCGTTTTCAGGAGCGCCGGCGCATGCCGCAAAGCATCCAGCAGCTAGGAAACCCGCATCAAATCAGGCGGGAAAATCTTTAATCGAAACGCAACTTGCCTTGGACGAGGTACATTCTTATAATCCCTTGCCTTGTGCATTCTGCTCTTTAGAAGCAGAACCATGGCTGGCGGTAGTAGGAATTTGCCGTTCGGGTCCGGGCGTGCGGCAGGTTTACAGGCGCGTATCATCTTCGCCTTCCTGGCGTGCGTGAACAGACGTCTCTGATTTTCCCGCGGAATCGACGTAAGGAGCCATCGCATGAAGAAGTCGCTCATCCTATTTGTGCTGGTGCTTGGCGCCGTAGCCATGGCGCAGACGAGCGCCGACCCGCAGGCCCAGTCGGCACAGGGCGGACAAACCGCGCAGGCCGGACAGGCCGCGCCCACTGGACCCACCATCAAGGACCCGGCTGAATACAACGCCTACGTTACCGCGCTCAACCAGTCCGATCCCACCACCAAGGCGCAGGCGCTGGAAACCTTCCTGCAGCAGTACCCCAATAGCGTGGTGAAGGTAAGCGCGCTTGAATTGCTGATGGCCACCTACCAGCAACTGGGCAATTCGCAAAAAGTAACCGACGCCGCGAACCGGTTGCTCCAGGCCGATCCCAATAACCTGCGAGCGCTGGCGCTGCTGACCTACCTCTATCGCCAACAAGCCGAATCCGGCGGAGCTAATGCCGCGCAGTCGTTGCAGCAGGCAGCGCAGGTCGCCCAAAAAGGCTTGCAGATAGTGCAAACTGCTCCCAAGCCGGCTGAACTTTCGCCGGCAGACTGGGAAAAATTAAAGACGCAGACGGCGGTAATCTTCGCCGGAGCGGCCGGCATGGCGGCGCTGCAGCAGAAGGACTACGCGAACGCAGAAAAGTATCTGACCATCGCGGCTCAGGCCCAGCCCAACGATCTGCGCAATGTTTACCCTCTGGCGCTGGCGTATTTGCAGCAGAAGCCGCAGGACGTGCGCGGCTTGTGGTATATCGCGCGCGCCGCCAACCTCGCTGCTGGCACTCCGGCAGCAGCGCAGATCACGGCCTACGGCAAGCGCGCGTACACCGTTTATCACGGCGGCGATGATGGCTGGGACCAGCTGCTGGCGCAAACCAAGACCACCCAGGATCCGCCGGCCGGATTTGCCATCAAGACGGCGCCCACTCCCGCGGAGCAGGCGGCAACCCTGGCCAACACCAAGCCGGTGGACCAGATGTCGTTTGACGAATTCCAGCTCATCCTGACTTCTGGAAACCAGCAGGCTGCCGACAAGGTATGGAGCGCAATCAAGGGCAAGCCGATCGCGTTCGAAGGCAAGGTGATCAGCACCACCAAGAATTCGCTGCAGCTGGCCGCGACGGTTGACGATATCCAGAACAACAAGGCGGACGTCGAGTTGACGTTTGAATCCCCCATCGCGGCTTCGCTGGTGCCGAAAGAAGGCGCCATGGCGAAAGTGCAAGGCACGCCGGCTACCTACGACCCGAACCCGTTCATGATTCACATGACCAGCGGGGCATTCGTCGGGCCGCCTCCCAAGGCTGCCAAGCCTCCGGCGCGCAAGCCTCCGGCGCGGAGAAAGCCGGGAACCTAGAAACGCATATCGGGAGCAACAGAAACCAGAAAGGCTCGGCGGAAGCTGGGCCCTTCTTTTTGTCGATGACGGCTACCGCGCCGCCTTTTTCTCCAAAGCAAGAGGACGCGCGCTGCGGGGAGGACGTCGAGCGCCGTCGCGCAGGCTGCGGACATCGACCTTCAGTTCGGTGATGGTGCGGCTGAGCGTGTTGCGGTGCATGCCCAACTGGCGGGCGGCTTTGCACTGGTTTCCCTGGTTTTCCTGGAGCACGGCCAGAATGAATCGCTTCTTGAATTCCCGCACCGCTTCCGAATAGAGAATGCCGCTTTTGAACATCTGTAGGACCAGGGCTTCCAGTTGGTCTTTCACGGGACCTCTCCTTTTATAACCGTCCGAACGTTGCTATTTACCCGGGCCCAAGCCCGGTCCGGGAGCAGCATTTCGATTTGCAGGCGCGCCCTCGCGGATGTTGCCAATGGCTTTCATGCCCGCTCGAAATTGCTGCCGTACCTGCGATGGGGCCACCCAAATCGCCGCCCGCGCCAGCACCAGCAGATAAGGCGCGGTGCGCGAGCGGGCCAGCAGCGTGGAATCCGGCGAGAACGAAGCCACCGCGAGCAGTGAAATCATCACTACCAAGACCCCTCTCACCAGCCCGAACATCATGCCCAGCAAGCGATCGAACCAGCGCAGTCCGACTTCTTTCATTCCGAACCGCGCGATGCGCCCAATCGCTCCCGCCAGCAGAACGACCACAAAAAAAATCGTAACAAACCCGCAGAGATCCGCCACCCACGGCGTCTTCACGTACGGCGAGTACCAGGGGGCCACCTGTCCGTATCCCCAAGCCGCAAGCAGATACCCTGCCACCACTCCGCCCAGGGAAAAAACTTCGTACGCCAATCCCTGGGAAGCCGCGACCAGCGCCGACAACAAAATGACGGCCACGATCAGCCAGTCAATGCCGGTCATGCGGCCATTCTCGCCAACTGTTCCTCATGCCGCCTGTACCTGCAGTTCCCTGCCGGTCAGGCGGCGATACGCTTCCATGTACTTCACGCTGGTATTGTCGGCCACCTCCGGCGGAAGCGATGGCGCCGGCGGCCTCTTGTCCCAATGGATCTTCTCCAGGTAATCACGGACGTACTGCTTGTCGAACGACTCCTGGCCGCGTCCCGGCACATACCTGTCTGCGGGCCAGAATCGCGAAGAATCAGGAGTCAGGACCTCGTCGGCGAGCACCAAACCGGCAGCGGTGCGGCCGAATTCAAATTTTGTGTCGGCAATGATGATGCCGCGCGCGGCGGCGTAGTCGGCGGCCGCCTGGTAGATGCGCAAGCTGAGGTCGCGCAATTGCTCGCTGAGCGCCGGCCCCACGATTTTCTTCATCTCCGCGTAGGATATGTTCTCGTCGTGTCCGGTGGTCGCCTTGGTGGCGGGGGTAAAAATCGGCTGCGGCAGTTTCTCGGATTCGCGCAAGCCATGCGGCAACGTGATGCCGCACACCGAACCTTTTTCCCGGTATTCCTTCCAGGCCGAACCGGAGACATATCCGCGCACCACGCACTCCACCGGAACCATGTCGGCATGCACCACGAGCATGGAGCGTCCGCGCAGTTGCCCGCTGTACTTGCGCACATGCTGCGGGAAGCGGTCCACGTCGGCGGTGGCCAGGTGATTGGGAACAATGCCTTTCAGGAAGTCGAACCAGAACAGCGAAAGCTGCGTCAGCACGCGGCCTTTGTTGGGAATGCCGGTGGCGAGCACGTAGTCAAACGCCGAGATACGGTCGGTGGCGACGAACAGCAGGTGCTCATTGTCCACGCGGTAGAGGTCGCGCACTTTCCCGCTCGCATAGAGTTCGAGGTCCGGGAAGTCTGTCTGCAACAGGACGTCTTGTGGGGAATGGGTCACGACAGAAAAAGTATTGTTAGAGAACGTCGCGTATTCTAGTCGACCAAACTTTTTTGTCAACGGCCTGTCACAATGGCAAGCGGAGCGCGGAACAGCACCAAGAAAAATATTGACAGCCGAGCCGTTTACGCGAAACCGGCGTCCGTGGCCGCTTTGAAGAGCGGGGAATGTGGAAATCAGAAACTTTGAATGGTTGCACTCGATGGCCGATCAGGCATTCGGCGTCGGACAGATTTTGCGGCGCGTCAATCTCCCATCCCTGGTTCTTCAATTCTTCATCAAGCGCTGGCCGCCGCCGGGGTGTTCTCGTGGAAGCGCACGGACACCAGCTTCGACACCCCGGGCTCCTGCATGGTGACGCCGTACATCACCGGAGCCACGCCCATTGTTTTCTTGCTGTGGGTGATGAGAATGAATTGCGTGGTGTCGCTCATTTCGCGCACTAATTCGGTGAAACGGCCGACATTGGTCTCGTCCAGCGGCGCGTCCACTTCGTCCAAAATGCAGAACGGGCTGGGCTGATACTGGAAGATGCCGACCAGGAGCGCGAGCGCGGTGAGCGCCTTCTCTCCACCGGATAGCAGCAGGACATTCTGCAGCTTCTTTCCCGGAGGCGAGGCCACTACGTCGATACCGCTATCGGCTGCGTTCTCCTCGTCCGTCAACCGCATGAACCCGTTGCCGCCTCCGAACAGTTTACGGAAGGCCGCCTGGAAATTTACATTGATCGCGGCAAAGGCTTCCTGGAATTTCTGCCGCGAAATGGTGTCGATCTCGCGGATTGCGTTCTGCGTGTTTTCGATGGAGTCCATCAAATCTTTGCGTTGCGTTTCCAGGAATAAATGCCGCTGCGCCGCTTCCTGGTACTCCTCCAGCGCCATCATGTTGACCGGGCCCATGTTGTCCAGCTTCGTGCGCAACTCGCGGTAGGCAGACTCTTCCAGGTCCAGTTGTTCCCCGACGAGCTGCGCAATCGTCCCGTCACCGAGCAGGGTGTCGGCGGTGACGCCCAGCTCGTTCATCGCAGTCTCGCTCATGTGCTGCTGATCGGATTGCAACTTGGCGACTTGCGCGGAAAGTTCGCCGCGGCGGTCTCGTACCGTATCCATCTCCTGCCTCGCGGCGCGCAGTTGGTGCTCAATCTCGACCAGCCGTCCGCGGACCTGCTCGGATTCGGCCTGCAGTTCGGTTTCGTGCACCTCCGCCTGCTCTTTGTCGGCGGTGAGCGCCACCAGCTGCTCCGCGATCTGAAGGTTTTCGATCTCCCGTTGCGCCTGTTCCGCGGCGGCCATTTGCTGCTGCGACTCCAAGGCCTCCACGCGCGACGCAATGTCGGCCACCATGGTTTCCACGCGCGCTACCGCCGCCGAGGCAGCGCGGCGCCGTTCTTCTACGGCCGCCGCCTGGGCCTTCATCTCCGACGCCAGTTGCGCCGCCGCGTCGCGTGCGGCGCGCAGTCCGGCAAGGCTCTCTTGCGCGGCAGCCGCTTCCGACTCCAGCAACCCGCGGCGGCCGTCGCAGTCCGCAAGCTCGACCTGCTTCTCGGCTACCAGCGCCGCGTTGGCAGCCCGTTCGGTGGAGATGTGCAACGCTTCGCGTTCGGCCAGCTCCACCCGCTCCGCAATGCGCGCGACTTCTCCTTCCAGCTGGCGAAGAGTGTGCCCGGTGGTGAGGGCGGCCGTGTCGGCCTCGCGCCTCTCCGCTTCCAGGCGCTCCAGCAGCGATGTGAGGTCCGCGATTTCGCGCGCCAGCGCCGCGGCACGGCGCTCTTCCTCCCCAAGCGCCCGTTCCACGTCGGAGAGCACGCGCATCACATCGCGCAGCTCGCGCTTCATGGAGAGCGGGCCTTCGCTGCGCTGCTTGCCTCCGGTGACGGTGACGTTGTGGAAGCACTCGCCCGATTCGGAGAGGAAGAACGCATCCGGATTTTCCAGCGCCAGCTCGCGCGCCACACCCGGGTCGGGAACGATGTAACCGTCGCGCAGCTTCGGCAAGATCACTTCCAGGGACTTGCCGAAGCCGTTGAGCACGCGAATGGTCTGCTTCAGCGGACGAACCTGCTGCGCGTGATGCGGCGCCTGGTGCGCGGCTTCGTCGAGCACAAACGAGAAGCGTGCCTGCGAGTCGCTGGGATGGACCAGGAAGGTCGCGCGCCCGTCCACATCGGTGCGCAGAAGCCGCATGCCTTCATCGGCTGCGTCCCACGATTTCACCACGATGTAATTCAGCTCGTCGCGCAGGTAGTCTTCCACGACATGCTCAAAACGGTCTTCCACCTCCAGGAAGTCGGCGAGCACTCCGGCGGGCGCGAAGCCGTGGTTCAGCGCGCCGGACTGGAACAGGCGGCGCACCGACTCGGTCGAATAGCCGTGCTCGGCGATCACCGCCTCCAGCGATCCTTTCTTGCCCAGCGCCGTGGCGTACTCGGCGCGCAGCGTGTCAAGGTGGCGCTTGGATTCCGTTTCCGCCGCGCGTTTTTCGGTGATCGCGGCGCGCGTCTGCTCGATGTCTTCCGCCAGCGACTTGACGCGCCCGGAGGCGCTCTCAAACTCGAAAGCGATCTGCCCGCGCTGGTCCCCGAAGGTGTCGATCTGGAGCCGTCCGGATTCGATTTCATTGTTCAGGCGGCGCAGCTCACGTTCCAGCCCGGTGATTTTCTCCTGCGCCCGCGTGACCTGATCGCGGACGGAGGAACTGGCCGCGACCGCCTCCATGATGGCGGCGCGCCGGAACTCCTGCTGGCGCTCGACCTCCGACAGGGCCGTCGCGGCGGTTGCCGCTTCCTGCTGCGCGCCGGCAGCCTGCATCTGTGCCGCTTCCAGCTCGCTTTCCGCCGATTCCAGGCTCCGCCGGTAGGATTCCCGTTCCGCCTCGATGCCGACCAGGCGGGTCCGCGTCTGCGTCAGCTCCGCGGCCGCCGATTCGGCGCGGCGCGTCAGCTCCGCGCAGCGCTCTTCGTTGGTGCGTTGGCGGGAAAAGGCGCGGTCGATCTCGCGCGTCAGGGCCGAAATGCGCTCGTGATTGTTGCGAACATCGGTCTCGATGGAGTAGCCGCGCTGCGTGCTTTCCGCCTGCTCGAGTTCCAACTCGCCGACAATTTGCGTTTTCGCGCGCAGCTCTTCGGCCAGCTGGCTTAGAGTTGTGTCCAGCTCTTCTGTCTCGCGACGCAGTTGGGCGAACTTGCCGGCCAGCACCAGGCGCAGCTTGCCGCGCATTTCATCGCGCACCCGGGCGTAGCGTTCCGCCTTGGCAGCCTGGCGCTTGAGCGAGTTCATCTGCCGCGTGACTTCCTCGAAAATATCGTTGACCCGCGACAGGTTCTGCTTGGCTTCTTCCAAGCGCGCTTCTGCCAGGCGCTTGCGGGTCTTGTACTTGGTGATTCCCGCGGCTTCTTCGATGATGGCGCGGCGGTCGGTCGGCTTGCTGGACAGGATCTGACCGATCCTTCCCTGCTCAATAATCGCGTAGGACTCCGGACCCAGCCCTGTTCCCATAAAAATGTCCTGGATATCCCGGAGACGGCACAGCTTGCCGTTCAGCAGGTATTCGCTGTCACCGGAGCGAAACAGGCGGCGCGTGACCACGACTTCCCCGGCTCGAAAGCTGGCTTTGAACTTGCGCCGGCGAATTTTCAGCACCACTGTCGACGGTCGATGGCCGGCGGCCGACGGTTCGCCTTCCTGCGTGGTAGAGAGCCCGGAACCATCAGTGACGCCGTTATCGTCTGAGGCGCGGCCCCCCGACTCGTGAGCAGTCGCAAATTCTTGTTTGGCGTGGGCCTCGGACCCGTTTTCCACCTCGACCGCAGACCGCAGACCGTCAACCGCTTCCCCCGGCCCCGGCTGCACTTCGCTCAAATACTCTTCAGTTTCCGCGGCGGCTTTTTCGCGCAACGCAGCTTCATCCCAATCCGCTTCCGACATTTCATCGTGGATCTCGATCTCAGGCGCGGCCTGGGCATCGGGACCGTCGTAAACGTCGGGATCGATCAGCGTTAGCGACACCTCAGCCATGCCGGTCGGCTTGCGATCGCGCGTGCCGGCGAAGATGACATCCTCCATGCGGGTGCCGCGCAGGGTGCGCGCGGACTGCTCGCCGAGCACCCATGCAATGGCGTCGCCGATGTTGGATTTGCCGCAACCGTTGGGGCCGACGATGGCGGCAATGCCGTCGCCGTGAAACTTCAGTTCGGTGCGGTCGCAAAACGATTTGAACCCGAGGATGTGGAGCTTCTTGAGTTTAAGCAACGTCAACTCCTTCAACTGCTAGGCCGGCGTGTAGTCGCGCCAACAAGCAAAAATCAAGCTGGCCGGGACGCTCCATTGGCTGGTCCCACAACGTTGCGTTCAGCCCGCGGTTGCAGGCGACGCGGCGCGTTCTGGCTGGAAGAGACGCCGCTCCAAGTTCTCTTCCCGGTAAGGCCGGGTAGCACGGATTTGAAGCCAATGTACCGTTGCAGGGGGGCGGCGTCAAGATAGAAAACGCTATATATTGGGGCACCCTGTGGAAGAACCCAGCATATCGCACCCGTGTTGCACACAGCAGGCGACGCATCACGAACAGTCCACTGGTTTGGAAGAAGGAAGGAGGCGGGAGACTGCCCGGAGCAAATGGAACTGTAGCGCAATCGGTGCAACGAAGCAATTGCTTTTCGGATACTGGACGCAAAAAACCGGGGGCGGCAGAGCGCCCCCGACCAGTCCGAATGCTTTACTGTCCCAGGATTTGGAAGAAGCGGATGATGGACTCGATCCCCCGGTAGAAGTTCGGGATGTGGAACTTCTCATTGGGGGCGTGCAGGTTGTCGTCGGGCAGGCCCATGCCCATCATCACGCTCGGAATTTTCAGCTCGTTCTCGAAATCGGAGACAATCGGAATCGATCCTCCCGAACGGATGTAAACCGTGTCCTTGCTGAAAATTTCGTGCAGTGCGTCGGTCGCAGCCTTGATGTACTTGTTGTCGGTGGAGACCACGCACGCCGGACCCTTGCTGTGGACCTTGATGTTGATGTTGACGCCCTTCGGCGCGAGACTCTTCACGTAGCTGGTGTACTTCTTGAGAATGTCCTCGGGTTCCTGGTCCGGCACCAGGCGCATGGATACCTTGGCTGAAGCGCGCGCCGGTATCACCGTCTTCGCGCCTTGTCCGACGAAGCCGCCGGGCATGCCATGCACCTCCAGCGTCGGACGCGCCCAGGTGCGATACAGCACCGAATAGCCGGGTTCGCCGGTGAGCACGTTGGAGCCGACCTCTTTCTTGCGGTACTCCTCTTCATTGAACGGCAGGCGCTTCCAGGCTTCCAACTCGGCCTTGGTGGGCTCTTTGACTTTGTCGTAGAAACCGGGAATCAGGATCCTGCCATTGGCATCCTTCAGCTTGCTGATGATCTCGACCAGCGCAAACAGCGGATTGGGCGCGGCGCCGCCATAAATGCCGGAATGCAGGTCGGTCATGGCCCCCTGCGCCTCAATCTCGGTGTACACCAGGCCGCGAAGACCCACGCACAGCGTAGGCAGGTCGGGCGCGAACAACTCGGTGTCGGTGACTAGCGCGAAGTCCGCCTTCAGCTTGTCCTTGTGCAGGCGAACGTAGTCAGCGATCGATTCCCCGCCCACCTCTTCTTCGCCTTCCAGGATGACGCGAACGTTGATCGGCAGCTTGCCCTCGGGCTTCATCAGCGACTCGAAGGCCTTCAATTGCATCCAGAGCTGGCCTTTGTCGTCCACCGCGCCGCGGGCGTAGATGTTGTTATTGCGCTCGGTCGGTTCAAACGGCGGCGTCTTCCACTCGTCAAGCGGCTCGGCAGGCTGCACGTCGTAATGGGCGTAACAAAGGACCGTCGGCTTGCCGGCTGCATGAAGCCAGTCGGCATAAACCAGCGGGTGCGCGTTGGGTCGCTCCTTGGTTGCCGTGGGAATGATTTCCACGTGCTCGAAGCCAATCCGCTTCAGGTCGTCGGCGCAGACCTGGGCAGCTTTTTCGGTGTCTTTGTTGTGCTCTTCCAGGGTGCTGATGCTGGGGATTCGCAGCAGGTTCTTCAACTCTTCCAGGAACCGCTTCTGATTTTCGCGAGCGTAATTGAGCGCGGTGGATGTCGCGGCGGTAGCCATCGTGGATCTCTCCTCTGCTGGCGCAAACCAGCTATGAAGCTCAAAACATTCCAGCAAACCAAAAAGTATACATCGCAGGCGCGTGGGCAGGGCGGAACGCAATCAACCCCGGGAAAAGAGAGTACCGGGATGGGATTAGAGCGCCTGGTTGCGCTGCATTTGCTCCAGCAGGCGGGAATTGCCGCAGGCAGCGGCGAACTCGGCATGCACGCGGGCGCGATCGAAATCGCCTTCCGCAATATAAATCTCCCCCAGCGCGACATGGGCGTCCGCAAGGGTTGGCTTCTTCTCCAGCGCCGTCAGCAGGTGGCGCTTGGCTTCCTCGCGCCGGTGCTGGACGCGCAGAAGCTGCGCCAGTTGGTAGTAACCTTCCGCCCACTCCGGATTCTGCTCGAGCGCGCGTCTTTGCCCCTCGACCTGGCGGGCGGTTTCCTCGTCCAGGGCTTGGTCGGCGATGCGGCGGAAAAACGAATCGTCGGACATGGGTGATTACGATCGGAACTTGCGCCTTTTCGAAACCATAGTATCCTGCGGCCAAAACCTCAGCGAGGCAACCATGAAGCGCGGCATCGGATGGGTCTTGGGTGTGACGATGTTGGCTGCACTGGGTCAGGCTGCTCACGCGCAGTCGAGCGAACCCGCCCCGAACAGCGATTCCGCGTCCCCTGCCCAGGAAGACACCACGCCCCGGAAAGCGCATCGTGTCTGGACCAACGAAGATGTTGAGAACATCAAGGGCGGCATCAACATTGTCGGTGAAGCGAACGAAAAGCCCAATGAGAAGACGACCACCGATCAGCCCGGCGACAGCGGATCGCCGGCGAGCGCAGCCGAAACCTGCCAGAGCGATGAATGGTCGGCAGCGGTGGAGGCGACCGCGCAAGCGCAAGGCGTCGCCCTTGATCGAAAATTCTGGCGCACGAAATTATTCGGCGACCTGTGCTCTTCCGGCATACAGATGGAAGCGGTCGGCCGCCGCATCACCGGCGATTACACTCTGGACGACGGCACCCGCCTGCGGCTGAGCACCATTATGCTGTCGCACGGTTTTCCGAAGTCAGAGGACATGGTTGCCGAGACCGATGCTGGCCGTCCTTACATCGTGTCGTGGAAGAAGCGCCCGCTGGTCCTCACCAGGGTGGATTACATTGTTCGCATCCATAGCAATGGCATGAACACCTACACGATTTCGAAGATGTACATGCGCAATGCGCTGACCGGAAGAGAGCTTCTGTTCGACGTCACCACCGATCGCATCGCCGACATCGAGGGAACACTGCAGTTGAGCGTCAGCAAGAGACCGTAGCGAGGTGAATTTTTCCGGCGCACCACTCTTTTGGCTTGAGTGGGCGTTGACTATGTGATCCAGCCGCCGCCGACCACCAGGTCGCCGTCGTAGAACACTGCCGCCTGACCGGGAGTAATGGCGCGCTGCGGCTCATCGAAGGTGGCCAGCACTTCATCGTCTCCGATCCTCTCGAGCACGGCAGGAGCCGGCTCGTGGCGATGGCGGATCTTCACCGCGACTCTCATCGTTTCCTCAAGCTCGCGCACCGCAATCCAGTTCAGCCGTCGCGCGCGCAATGCCTTGGAGCACAGCTCTTCCCCGCTGCCCACTACCACCTGGCGATTGCCGCCATTGATGCCCAGCACGTAGAGGGGCGAGCCGGTGGCAACGCCCAGGCCCTTGCGCTGGCCGACGGTAAAGTTATGAATGCCGGGGTGCGCGCCGATCACCTCACCGCTGGTTGTGACCAGTTCACCGGAGGTGTCGGGCAGCGACTCACCCTGTTCCGCGAGATAGGCATCGATGAACTGCTTGTAGTCGCCGCCGGGGACAAAGCATATCTCCTGCGAATCCGGCTTCTCGGCCAATGCCAATCCGTGCTGCCGCGCCAGTTCCCGCACTTCCGGCTTGCGGAAATTCCCCAGCGGAAACAGCGTGCGCGAAAGCTGCTCCTGCGTCAGGCCAAACAGGAAATAAGTCTGGTCCTTGCTCAAGTCGGCAGGCCGGCGCAACAGCCAACGATCCCGCGCGACGTCAAACTCCACGCGCGCGTAGTGCCCTGTCGCAAGCTGCTCGGCGCCGATCTGGCGCGCCGTAATCAGCAACTGGTCGAACTTGAGGTGGTTGTTGCACAGGCTGCACGGAATCGGCGTGCGTCCGGACAGGTACTCGCCGACGAACGGGCGCACGACCTCGTCCTCGAAGCGGCGCTCCTGGTTCACCACGTAGTAAGGGATGCCCAGCGTCTCGGCGACGCGGCGAGCGTCGTACACGTCATCGAGCGAGCAGCAACGCCCGGTGACAGTTTCGGGCATGCCGTTGTGACCTGCCAGCCGGCGCTGGTTCCACAGCTGCATGGTCAGCCCGATCACCTGCCGGCCCTCGGCGCGCAGCATGGCCGCGACGGTGGAGGAATCCACACCGCCCGACATGGCTACGGCAATAGGCGCAAGGCTCAAGGCGATCGTTCCAGAAACCATGGCCGCAGACCAACGCAGACCAGCATGGATCTGCGTTCATCTGCGCAAATCTGCGGCTAAGCTTTATTGTAAACCGGCGATAGCTCTCGCAGCCGCGCAACGGTTTCCGGCAGCACGGAGAGCAGCAGGTCCACGTCTTCGCCGGTGTTCTGCTTGCCGATGGAGAAACGCAGGCTGGCGCGGGCGCGGTCGGGCGACAGACCCATGGCGGTGAGCACGTGCGATGGTTCGATCGCACCGGAGGAGCAGGCGGCGCCGGTGGAAACCGCAACCCCCTTCAGGTCCAGGGCAATGACCAGCGCCTCGCCCTCGATGAAATCGAAGTAGATGCTGCTGGTATTGGGCACGCGCGTTGCCCGAGCGCTGTTCACGCCGACCGCATCGATGGTCTCGACGATGACGCGCTCCAAGCGATCGCGCAGGGTGCGAATGCGCTCCACCTCGCCATTGGTGAAACCGGCGAGCGCCATCTCCGCCGCCTTGCCGAGACCCACGATGCCCGCGACGTTCTCTGTCCCCGCCCGGCGCGCGCGTTCGTGGCGTCCGCCGTAGAGCATCGGCTGCAGCAGCGTTCCCTTGCGGACATAAAGCGCGCCGATGCCCTGCTGGGCGTGAATTTTGTGCCCGGAAATCGACAGCAGGTCGCAGCGGATGGCGCTCACGTCAATCGGCACTTTGCCGGCGGCCTGCACGGCGTCGGTATGGAAGTAAACGTCCGCCTCGGCGGCAATGGCGCCAATCTCGTTCACCGCTTGCACCACGCCGGTCTCGTTGTTGGCCATCATGATGCTGATGAGCCGCGTATTGGGCCGCAGTGCGCGCTTCACATCGTCAGGTGAAACCAGCGCCTGCCCGTCCACCGGAATGCACGTCACCTCGCAGCCGAGGGCTTCCAGGCGCTTGCAGGCATTGAGCACGGCATGGTGCTCGATCGAGCTGGTGATGATGTGGTCCCCCGGGCGCGTGATGCCGAACAGGGCGAGGTTGTCGGACTCCGTGCCGCCGCTGGTAAACACGATCTCCGACGCGCGGCAATTGAGCAGGGCTGCCGCCGACTCTCGCGCGCGCTCCACCGCCGCCCTCGTCTGCTGGCCGTGATGATGGATGGACGACGCGTTGCCGAACTGCTCGATGAAGTACGGCTGCATCGCCTCCAGCACCGGCGGCAGAAGCGGCGTGGTGGCGTTATTGTCGAGATAGGCGCGGCGCATGGACAACTCTTAGCTCTCGGCTCAGGTTCTTTTAACTTGCCTGACTTTTTAGATGTCATGGCGTCAAGGCACGGCTCAACCAAGGATAACGAAGTCCGCATCAATACGGGACTTTAATCGTCCGCGCGGCTGAGGAGGCGCGCTCGGGTATAATTCGCCGCTTTCCTGGAGCGCAAGATGAAGCAGCCGGAAAATCGCAGCTCGTCCCCGCACCCGAATCGCCGAACTTTCTTGAAGACCGCCGCAGCCGCCGCCGGAGCGGCCATGATTCGCCCGGCGCTTGCAACCGAAACGCCGCCCGCTCCCTGGTCCTCGCTCAAACCGGCGGCCTTCGACCTCGAAGAACTTACCATTGCCGAGATGCAGAAGGGTCTCGCCTCGGGTAAATTCACTGCCCGCAGCCTGGCGGAAAGCTATCTCTCGCGCATCGACACGCTCGATAAACGTGGTCCCGCGGTTAACGCCGTCATCGAAATCAACAAGGATGCTCTCCAGATCGCCGACGCGCTCGACAAGGACCGAGGCAAGCCCCGCGGGCCCCTGCACGGCATCCCGGTCCTGATCAAGGACAACATCGGCACGCACGATCGCATGATGACGACCGCGGGTTCACTCGCCCTTCTCGGCTCCACTCCGCCGAGGGATTCAACCGTTGCCGCCAAGTTGCGCGCGGCCGGCGCAGTGATCCTCGGCAAGACCAACCTGAGCGAGTGGGCGAACATTCGCTCCAACCGCTCCACCAGCGGATGGAGCGGGCGCGGCGGCCAGACTCGTAATCCCTACGTCCTGGACCGCAATCCGTGCGGTTCCAGTTCCGGCTCCGGCGTCGCCGTTTCGGCCAACCTGTGCGCGGCCGCCGTCGGCACGGAAACTTCCGGTTCCATCATATGTCCTTCGACCACGAACGGCATTGTGGGCATCAAGCCCACCGTTGGCCTGGTAAGCCGTTCGGTGGTGATCCCCATCTCCCACACTCACGACACCGCCGGACCAATGGCACGCACCGTCGCCGACGCCGCCGTTCTGCTGACCGTACTCGCCGGTTACGATCCGCAGGACAGCGCCACGGAACCACTGCGCGACAAGCCCGCGGTGGATTACACGCGCTCCCTCGACCGCAGTGGCCTGCGCGGCGCGCGCATTGGAGTGTTGCGCAAGAATTTCGGTTTCAGCGACGCTGTCGATCGGCTGATGGAGGACGCGCTGGCGGAGATGAAGCGCCAGGGCGCCGTGCTGATCGATCCCGTCGAGGTGGCCACAACCCAGATCGGAGAGTCCATTCTCGAGGTCTTTCTGACCGAACTGAAAGCGGACTTGAACGCCTACCTGGCCGCCCTCGGCCCGTCGGCGCCGGTGCATTCGCTCAAGGAGGTCATCGAGTTCAACGAAAAACATCGCCGGGAGGAGATGCCTTACTTTGGCCAGGACTTGTTCGAGAAGGCGGAGGAAAAGGGGCCGCTGTCCAACAAAGACTACCTGGCGGCGATGGAGAAGAACCGCGACCTCTCGCGCACCAAAGGCATAGACGCGGCCATGGACAAGAACCAGTTGGACGCGATCGTGGGACCGTCCGGCGGCCCTGCCTGGACCACCGACCTGCTCAATGGCGATCGCTCGCGCGGCGGTAGTTCCGGCCTGCCGGCCGCTGCCGGGTATCCGCACATCACCGTGCCGGCCGGGTTCGTGTACGGGCTACCGGTGGGGATTTCGTTTTTCGGCCGGGCTTGGTCCGAAGCCGTGCTCATCAGGATCGCGTATGCATTCGAGCAGGCCACGCATCACCGCAAGCCGCCGCAGTTCGCACCCACGGCGGACTTGAGGGTGTAAGGCCTCGTAATACAGCGCAATACGAGGTATACTAGATGTATGAAGAAGCTCGACAAGATGATCAGCTTCCGCGCCGATACCAACAACATTGCAGCGCTCGACACTCTCGCCACGGCAAAAGATCGCCCGCGGAGCTATCTCCTCAACGAGGCACTCGTGAATTACATCGAGCTGCACGCCTATCAGGATGCTCTCGTCCGTAATGGCCTTCGGCAAATGCGAAAAGGCCGTCTCCTGACTCATGAGGAGGTGCTAAAACGGCGCAAGTCGAGGCGCCGCAAGCAGGCGTGATCTATTGGACCGAGCAGGCGGTCGACCAATTGGACCGTGCTGAGCAGTACATTGCCCTGTCGAACTCAGAGCAGGTCGCTGCCAATGTTGCTGGCAACATCGCGAATCAAGTTCAACAGCTAATGGCCTTTCCCCTGTTGGGCCGGCCCGGCCGGGTAGCGGGAACGCGAGAACTGGTGATCTCCAATATGCCGTTCATTGTCGCTTACAAAGTCCAAGCTCAAAACATTGTGGTCCTCGCGCTCTATCACGGGGCTCAGCGGTGGCCGGATATGTTTTGATCCTGCTTCCGGGTTTCACCCTGGAATGCTGAACCTATTTTCTCTGCAGCCGCGGTCTGCCTTCATCCGCTTCCGAGCCGCGCCTCCGCAGCGTCGGATGGACCGCGTCAGTGCCGTCGATGCGATGCGCGTTTTCCATGCCCTCCAGCCGCGCTTTCACCTCGGCGAACTCGCTGGTGTCCACAATGTACTCGTCCTTTGCCGGCAGGTACTTCTCAATCTCCTCCTGCGCGCGCTTGATGCGGTCGCCGGTCATGGGATGGGTCGTAAATGCCTTGGCCATGAATCCGTGCTTTTGTTTTTTCTCCTGGCTATGCAGCTTCTCGAAGAACTTGACGAATTCCTCCGGGTCATAGCCGCTGGCGTACTGGTACTCCAGGCCGAGCAGGTCGGCTTCGCGCTCGGCGTCCCGGCTGAATTTCAGAAATGACATGGGCATGACCAATCCCACCGCTTGCCTCACCGCGTATCCGGCGGGGCCGCCGATAAAGATCAATGGCAGCGATGCCAGGTTGAAGATCTCCGACCGCGTCGCATTCCGGGTGGCATGGCGTGCCGCCACGTGCGCGATTTCGTGTGCCATTACGCCCGCCAACTCCGCCTCATTGTCGGAGGCCAGGATCAGACCGGTGTTGACGTAAAAGAATCCTCCCGGCAGCGCAAACGCGTTCACCTCGTCATCGTCCACTACCTTGATCGTGAAGGGCACGCGGGCATCGGAATTTCGCACCAGCTTCTGCCCAATTCGATTTACGTACTCCGTGATCACCGGGTCGCGCACCAGCTTTGCCCTCTGCTCCACCTGCGCGGCCAACTGCTTGCCGAGCGCCTGTTCTTTCTCGAGCGAGTAGAGATCGAAGCCGCGTCCTACATGCCGGTCGCCGATCTTCGCGATATCGTATTTTTCGGCGAGCGGCTTTACCCGGTGAGGGGTCACCGGAGGAGAAGCGGCCGCCGGCGGCCGCGGTTGTGTCGGCGCTTCCGCCAGCATCGAATTGCTCTTGTCCGAGAGCTGCAGACTTGGAGTCTGCTGCTGCGGCGATAACACTCCCAGGAAGGGCGGGCTCTGGCTCACATGGGCCAGTTCGCGAATTTCGATCGCCTGCACGTTGGGAGGAGTCGTAGTCTCCGGTCCTGCTGTCCCTTCCCCGCTCCATGCCGGAATCGCCACCGTTAATGCCAGCAAGCCGGCGCATGCTGCCTGACGCGCGGCGTTTTGCAATTGGGTTGGCTTCACAGCGAGGAGGGCGAGTAGATAGGACCCAGGAACCCGCACGGTGCACCGTTTCTCAGCCGATTCGGACTGCCGCGCCTTCAATCTGCGCGGCTTCGTTAGAGCAACAGTTCCGCTGTTGCTCCTGCATTAGTCAGCTTCAACATGAGATTACCTATTAGTATCTCTGGTTGTCATCCCCCTTCCGTAGCCCGGGGGTTTGCGGCCCATCCGCGAAGATGTATTGACAAACGCAACCTCCCCATTTAGACTTAGCACTCGATCGGCAAGAGTGCTAACACTCGGCCCGGAGTAGCCTCTCGTACGACTTGAGCTGCTCTTGCTATGTGGTTTGTAGCTAATGGCTTAGCTCCAAACTCAAGAACCACAACCCATTGTCTGTTCGACCAACAAGGAGGTCATTTTCATGGCTAAATTCACCCCCCTGCATGACCGGGTTTTGGTCCGCCGGGTAGAAGAGGCAGAAACCACCCGCGGCGGCATCATCATTCCCGACACTGCCAAGGACAAACCGCAGGAAGGCGAGATCATCGCGGTGGGCAAAGGCAAGGTCAACGAAGATGGCAAGGTCCGTCCCCTGGACGTGAAAGAAGGCGACCGCGTCCTGTTTGGCAAGTACTCGGGCACGGAAATCAAGATCGACGGCGAGGAACTGATCATCATGCGCGAGGAAGAAGTTCTCGGCATCCTCTCCGGCGCGCGCAAGGAAAAGGAAGAAAAGGCCGGCGCACGGCGCTAGGTCAGGAATTCAGATTCACCACGACATCGTCCCCGCCGAGGAAGGCCGGGCTACAAAGATTCGAACGAGGAGAGTCAAATTATGGCGAAACAGATTGTTCATGGCGAGGAATCGCGGCAGGCGATCCTCCGCGGCGTCAACGTACTGGCCGACGCCGTCAAGGTCACGCTCGGTCCCAAGGGCCGCAACGTGGTCATCGAAAAGAAATTCGGTTCCCCGTCCATCACCAAGGACGGCGTAACCGTGGCGAAGGAAATCGAACTGAAGGATCCCCTGGAGAACATGGGCGCGCAGATGGTGCGTGAAGTCGCCAGCAAGACCAGCGACGTTGCCGGCGACGGTACCACTACCGCCACCGTCCTGGCGCAATCCATCTTCCGCGAGGGCGTTAAGACGGTCGCGGCGGGCGCCAATCCCATGGCCTTGAAGCGCGGCATCGAGCAGGCCGTTCGCGCTGTCGCAGGCTGGGTAGACAAGGACGGCGAACGCACCTCGGGCGCGCTCGACAAGTTCAGCAAGCCCGTAGCCGGCGACATGAACGCCATCGCCCAGGTCGGCACCATCTCCGCCAACAACGACGAGACCATCGGCCGCATCATCGCCGAGGCCATGAAGAAGGTCGGCAAGGACGGTGTCATCACCGTGGAAGAGTCC
Organism: Terriglobales bacterium; assembly: GCA_035691485.1. Taxonomy (NCBI): domain Bacteria; kingdom Pseudomonadati; phylum Acidobacteriota; class Terriglobia; order Terriglobales; species Terriglobales bacterium. The sequence continues at coordinate 4,995 of DASSIZ010000025.1, read as the reverse complement.
AAGACCATGGAAACCTCGCTCGAGGTGGTTGAGGGCATGCAGTTCGACCGCGGCTACCTGTCGCCCTACTTCGTTACCGACCCGGAGCGGATGGAAGCCATCCTGGAAGATCCCTACATCCTGATCAACGAAAAGAAAATCAGCTCGATGAAGGACCTGCTGCCGCTGCTGGAGCAGATCGCTCGCGCCAGCAAGCCATTGCTGATCATCGCCGAGGATGTGGAGGGCGAAGCTCTCGCCACCTTGGTGGTCAACAAGCTGCGCGGCACGCTGCAGGCCGTCGCCGTCAAGGCCCCGGGCTTCGGCGATCGCCGCAAGGCCATGCTGCAGGACATTGCCATTCTCACCGGCGGCAAGGCCATCACCGAAGACCTTGGCATCAAGCTCGAGAACGTTCAACTCTCCGACCTCGGCCGCGCCAAGCGCGTCACCATCGACAAGGACAACACTACCATTGTCGAAGGCAAGGGCAAGCCGGGCGAGATCGAAGGCCGGGTGAAGGAAATTCGCGCTCAGGTCGAAAAGACCACCAGCGACTATGACCGCGAGAAACTCCAGGAGCGGCTGGCCAAGCTCGTGGGCGGAGTGGCGGTGATCAAGGTCGGCGCCGCGACCGAGACCGAAATGAAAGAGAAGAAGGCGCGTGTCGAGGACGCCATGCACGCCACCCGTGCGGCCGTCGAGGAAGGTATCGTCCCCGGCGGAGGCGTGGCCCTGCTGCGCTGCGTGGATGCCATCGACAAGCTCAAGCTGCACGGCGATGAATTGATCGGCGCCAACATCGTGAAGCGCGCGCTCGAAGAGCCCCTGCGCCAGATCGTCGGCAACGCCGGCGAAGAAGGCGCGGTGGTGGTCGGCAAGATTCGCGAGTCCAAGGATGCGAACTTCGGCTACAACGCGCAGACCGGCCAGTTCGAGGACCTGGTGAAGGCCGGCGTCATCGACCCGACCAAGGTCACTCGTACCGCGCTGCAGAACGCGGGCTCGATCTCGAGCCTGATGTTGACCACCGAAGCCCTGGTCGCGGAAATCCCGGAGGAGAAGAAAGCTCCCATGGGCGCTCCCGGCGGCCACGGCGGCATGGGCGATATGTACTAAAGGCAGCAGCTAGCGGCCAGTAGTTAATGGCTAGCGAAAAACCAGGCCCCGCTCGCAAGAGCGGGGCTTTTTTCTTTGTGCGGATGCGCCCCTTGTAAGCGCCATATAGTAGCGGGAGGAACAGATGTCGTATTAGCGGAACTGGGAGGAGCTAAGACCTGTTCCGCCGCAGCCACAGCCACGCCCCGAGCACCATCAGCGACCACCCGCTGAGCATGTAGAATCTCGCAGCGGGGTCGTCGAATTGGTCGTATTTAACGCCCGCGAAAGAAAGGCCAACACCGAATAAGAAACTCGCCACCGCGAGTGGGCGCGCTCGTGGACCGAATACGCGAGGCCACAACTCAACCAGGAGGAAATTCTCCGCCACCTTGACGAACACAACGTAAGCCAGCCCCAGGAGCATGGGCACAATGACGAGTTCGTCTGGGACGTTCATATTCGAGACGTTCAATTGTCGACCATCGACCGTCGACTCACAACCCCCGCGGCCACTGCGGTGTTCGCACGACTTCGTGACCTTCGTTCTACTCCCACCGGACACCCTCGTCCCCGCCAATCCACTTGCCTGCCATCGCGATTCGCCCAACAATGGAGCCCTCTCCCCCCACAACAACCGAGAGGTCCGCCATGCTCATGCAGCAGACGCTGGTCCACGAAACCGCCACCACGCCCCAGGTCCGCACCGTCGAGGGCGTGCCCACCCGCACCGACATCGCCTTCACCGACAAGTCCGGAGTGGAGAACAAAGCCATCCGCAAGGACGCCGAGAAGGCGCTGAACAAGCTCGGCCCGGCGCTGCAGCGGCTGCTCAAGAAAGACGAGTTCGTGGTCTACGTCGCCGGCGCCTGCGCGCCCATGGGCTTCCTCGAGCAGTACAGCTTCGGATACTTCGCCCAGTTCGTCAGCCGCGCCGTCCTTGTCTTCACCAACCAGCGCCTGCTCGCCTTCCGCGTCAACAGCGACGGCAAGTGGCGACAGAGCGTCCGCGGCTGCTCGCTCGGCGACCTGCGCTCCGCCAAGCTCACCGGCTGGATCGTCCGCTACCTCAAGCTCGTGTACGCCAACGCCAAGAAGGAGTCCTACTGGGCGCTGAAGTCGCGCGACAAGGCCAAGCTCCAGGCCCTGCTGCCCAAGCTGATCTCGGCCGCCGCCAGCCAGGGACACGCCCAGGCCATGCAACCGCTCTGCCCCACCTGCGGCGCCGCCCTGGTCGAGCGCCAGTACGCCTGCTCCGGATGCGGCCAGAAGTTCCGCAGCGAGGATTCCCTGTGGTGGCGCACCTTCATTCCCGGCGCCGCCTACTTCTACGCCCGCCAGACCGGCATGGGGGTGCTTCACGCCATCACCGACAGCTTCGTCTTCCTTTACTTCCTGCTGATGATGGTTGGCGCCTTCGCCGCATCCGCCGCGCAGAAGAAAGCCGACCTCTGGATCGCGGTGGGGTTCGTGGCCTTCATCCTGCTGCTGGAGCGCTCGCTCGCCCTGTTCCACGCCCGCCGCTTCGTCCGCGAATTCATCCCCGAAGACGGCACCGCCCACATGGCCGTAGCCGCAACCCCGAGGTAGCTCGCTGCATAGTTGTATGGAGAGCGCTCGCCCTCGAGCGCCAGATCGCGCTGTGCCACGCTGGCCGCTTTGTCCGCGAATTCATCTACTTCTTGCTCTCCTTCGATCCGGCTTCCACCAACTTCTTCGTCATCAGCACCAGGCCCAACACCTGCGTCCACTCGGAAACGATATTCCCCACCACCTGCCCCCATTTTCCTTGCGCGTCCATGTGGACGAACAGGGCCACCCACAGCGCGCCTGTGATCAGCAGGAAGATGCTCAGCGAGTGCTCGCGCAATGCTTCTTCCACCCGGCCCGGCAGGATACCCGCTGGCTGCTTGCTTTCTGCCGAGCCTTTTTCGTACAGGCGCTTGGTCGCCAGCACCATTACCACCACGCCGCTCCAGTCAGCAATGGCGTTGCCAAAAAACGAACCCAGGTGGGTCTGCGGCGATGAGCCAGCGTACATCCCAATCCACAACAGGAGAATTCCGCCGGCCACCAGGGTCAGCGAATGTCTGCCCCACCAGTTGCGACGATTACGTGCAGTCATGGAGCAATAGTTGCGAGTCCCGGGTTGCGAGTTGCGACATTTCTCGACGCCGGACCGCAACTTGACCCGTACTTCCCCGCTCCCGTATCCTCGCCCACATCAGGAGGATGGCATGCGTCGTATCTCGATCACCTTACTTGTGGTGCTGGCTGTCGCCGCCATGGCGCAACAGGCCACCAAGAAATCGGCAGACACCAAGTCCCAACCGGCAAAGACGGAAGCCCGGCACGCCTACACGCCCAAGGACGTGCAGTGGGGACCGGCGCCGCCGTTCGTGCCGCCGGGCGCGCAGCTTGCGGTGCTGGAAGGCGATCCCACGGCAAGTACCGGTGACTTCACCGTGCGCGTGAAAACTCCGGACGGGTACGTGGTGCCGCCGCACTGGCATCCCAAGCGCGAGAACGTCACCGTCATCTCCGGCGCCATGGCACTGGGGATGGGCGACAAGTTCGACGAGAAGAATATGACCATGCTGCCGGCTGGGAGCTTTGGCTACCTGGATCCCGACATGCATCACTACGTCAAAATGAAGGGGGCGACGGTGGTGCAGATCCACGGGCCTTCTCCCCTGCAATTCAACTATGTGAATCCGAGCGATGATCCCAGCAAGAAGAAGTAACGGGAAACCTTTGCCGGGAAGCGGCATCCTTAGGCTCATGAGACGAATCCGAATCGCCGCTTCCCTGCTGCTCTTGTTGACCCTTTCCGCGGTGCCGGAGATGGCGCAGACCTCCGCGCCGCATCGCGAGCCATCCATGGGCGACCCCGAATGGGCCAAGGCCAAGCTGGCGCAGAGTCCGCGTCATGGCGAATGGATCACCGTCAAGCACGACAGCCGCAGCGTGCAGGCATTCGTCGTCTATCCGGAAGTCAAAAAGAAGGCGCCGGTGGTCATCGTCATTCACGAAATATTCGGGATGACGGACTGGGCCCGCGACATTGCCGATCAGCTCGCCGCGCACGGATATATCGCGATCGCGCCCGACTTGCTCTCCGGCATGGGACCCAACGGCGGCCGCAGTGATTCGTTCCCCAGCGGCGATGCGGCCCGCGAGGCCAACTCCAAGCTCCCGCCCGACCAGGTGATGGCCGACCTCAACGCTGTCGCCGACTACGCCAAGAAGCTCCCTGCTTCGAACGGCAAACTGGCGGTGTCGGGTTTCTGCTGGGGCGGAGGCATGTCGTTCCAGTTCGCGACCGTGCGCAAGGACCTGGGTGCGGCCTTTGTTTTTTACGGTCCGCCGCCCCCATCCGGCGCGCTGGCGAACATCACCGCGCCGGTGTACGGCTTCTATGCCGGCAATGATGCGCGCATCGATGCCACGATTCCCGACACCGAAAAAGCGATGAAAGCAGCGGGAAAGAAATACGAGCCGGTCGTCTACGAGGGCGCAGGACACGGCTTCATGCGCGCCGGCGAAGATCCGCAGGCCTCGGGGCCTAATAAGAAGGCGCACGATGACGGGTGGCAGCGTTGGTTGAAGCTGCTCAAGAGCCTCGAATAGAGGGGATTGCGGAATGCCGCAGGCAGCAGACGTCCGCGGTCCCTGGCGAACAGGAGCCGCGGCAGCTAAGTGCCTTTGCGTTTCACACCAACTCGTGGCGCCGGCTCAGTACGAAGGGGCTTCGTCGCCACCGGCGTAGGGCCGAGCTTGCTGCGAAGCAATTCCGCCTCCGCCTGCAGCCAATCGTCCAGAGCACGGCCGTGCTCGCCTCCGCGCTTTTCGAAAAGTTCATACGCGCGGGAACGAATTCTCTCTTCCACATTTGTGACTTGTGCGGGATTGCTGCGA